>JANPEU010000205.1:0-8753 GCA_031423175.1 Bacteroidota bacterium | reverse complement strand
CGTACTCCAGCTATAAGTAGTAGCTCCGCTTGCAGTCAATGTTACATTGCCTCCATTGCAAATAGTAGCAGATGAAGGAGTGATCGATACAAAAGGGTTAGGATTTACAGTAAGTGTTCTTGTACATGTACTTTGACAACCATTTACATTTGTTATTAAAACAGTATAAACACCCGCAACAGAAATATTATTTATAGTTTGTGTAGTTGCTGTAAAGCCTCCGGGGCCAGTCCATGAATAGGATGTCATTCCCGCTGTTGCTGTAAAACTTGTTGTTTGACCCTGGCAGATGACATTCGTACCTGTAATGCTGCAGGTTGGTAATGGATTTACCGTTAATGCAACAGGTGTAGTTGTGATGCTACCACATGCGCCTGTTACAATCACCTGGTAATTTGTAGCATCAGCTAAAGTAGCAGGTGAGATTGTATAGGTTGATGAAATAGCTCCCGGAATATCTACGTAATTATTTCCCGTTGTATTTACCTGCCACTGATATTGAAGACCCAATCCCGTTGCAGCAACTGTGAATGTTGCAGTGCCTCCAACACAGACAGAAACAGGTTGAGGTGATGTAACAATTACAGTTGATGGATTAATAGTAATCGTAAAGATTTTTGATGCACCTGTGCAGGTAACAGCATTAGCTGTATAAGTTGGCGTTACAGTTATTGTAGCAGTTACCGGTGCAGTCCCTGTATTTGCTGCAGTGAATGCTGCGATGTTTCCTGTACCACTTGCTGCTAATCCAATGCTTGTTGTATTATTTGTCCATGAATAAACAACCCCTGATACAGGTATACCAGAAAAACTGATTGCAGTTGTGCTGGTACCGTTGCATACAGTTTGATTGGCCGGTTGTGTAACAGTTGGAACAGGATTTATTGTTACACTAACAGGATATGCAGCACTTGTACAGGTACCATTGCTTACGGTTAATGTACCCGTATAAGTAGCCGCTGCTGCTGCACCGGGAACAGCTAATATTATCGGGCTTGCAGGTAATGATGTATTAGTTACATTAACAAATCCTGCTGTATTAGCGGCTGCACTCCAGACTATGCTATATGTATTCGGACTTAATGTAGTAGCACTGTAAGATAAGTTTGCTGTTGTTGTTCCAGAGCATACTGTTGGGTTTGTTCCAATATTGATAGTGGGTCTCGGGTTTACAGTAATTGTAAAGCTTACGGTATCACCAGGACAATTTGTACTACCACTGCTATTGATACCAACCACCCGAATTGTTGCAATTACCGGAATAGATGAAACATTAATTGCTGTAAATGATGAAATATTCCCTGTGCCGCTAGCAGCTAATCCAATGGATGTATTATTGTTTATCCAGTTAAAGCTGGTGGCGTTTACTCCGGCAAAATTGACCGTAGCAGTGTTGCTTCCACTGCACACTGATTGATTTGGAACAGATGAAGTGTTTACTATGGGAGAAGCAAGAATAATAAGTCGCCCTGGAAGAGAATAACTTGCTGCACATCCACCATTAACAAATTTTGCCCTAAACCAATAACCATTTTGCGCTGCAATAGGAGTGAAAGTGTAAGTGGTCGAAAAATTTCCTAAACTGGAAGAATCTATTGGACTAGACAAATTATTCCAGATTATACTATCAGTGCTGAACTGCCAGGACATATATACCATTCCATTACCACCGTTGCCCGAAGCGGTAAAAGATACAGAGCCGATACCATTACAGCCAGTTACAGTTACACTAGGAACCGGATCTATATTCATTGCGGCATTTACATGGAGTAAAGTTTCGTTGGTGGTATCAGTTCCGCACAGGTTTGTAAAAATTGCACGGTATTTACGTCCATTTCTCGGAGCGGTCAAGGGAATTATCAAAGTGGTGTTTGTTTCGCCAGCCAGGTTATTCCATGAGTTTGTATATTCCTGCCATTGTACTGAAATAGGAGTTGTGCCACCCACTGCAGTTATAATGTAAAGGTTATTGTCTTTGCAGCCGCTTGTGTCCAGCGGTGTGTTTTGGGTGATGATGGGAAGAGTGTTAAAGGTTATTACCACATCATCGGAAGAAGTAGTACATGGCGCATTGGAAATTGTCCATCTTAAAGTATAACTAGATCCTGCAATGCCAGTGAAAGTTGAACTCCGGCTAGTTGGTGTTGTAATGTTTCCACCGGCACCAGAAATAATTGTCCATAATCCTGTACCAACAGTTGGATTGTTACCTGCTAGTGTTATGGATGTTAATCCGCAGGTAGCTGCACCAGTTTGATCAATACCTGCATTCGCTGGAGTTGGAACATCACTTCTTGTAATTATTACTTCATCAATACTTGGAGTACAAGGCGCATTTGATATTGTCCACCTGAAAATATTTACACCAATACCAAGTGCTGTGACTCCTGAGGTCGGACTTCCTGGTGTTGTGATAGTTCCTGTCCCACTTACTAATGTCCATACACCTGTTCCAACTGCTACTGTATTACCGGCAAGTGTAGCGGTGGTAGCACAAATTGTTTGATCTGGACCTGCATCGGCTGTTGTCGGATTCAGATTGAAAGTAATAACAACTTCATCATATGAATCTGTACAAGGAGGATTTGAAATTGTCCAACGCAACCTATAAGTTGTTCCAGCAACACCATTGAAAGTTGAAATAGGATTGTTTGGTGTTGTAATCGAACCACCGGCACCAGAAATAATTGACCATATTCCTGAACCTAAAGTTGGAGTGTTACCTGCAAGTGTTATTGAAATTAATCCGCATGTTGCAGATCCAGTTTGATCCGGTCCTGCAGTTGCAGGTGTTGGATTTTCATTGAATGTTATTGATACATCATCTGATGATGGTGTACAAGGTGTATTACTAATTGTCCATCGCAACGTATAAGTTGTTCCAGCAACACCATTGAAAGATGAAGTAGGACTGTTTGGTGTTGCAATTGTACCACCGGCACCAGAAATAATAGTCCATAACCCTGTACCAACTGATGGAGAATTACCAGCAAGAGTTATTGAAGTTAATCCGCATGTTGCAGATCCTGTTTGATCTGGTCCTGCAGTTGCAGTCGTTGGTAAATCTATTACTGTAATATTGAAATTACATGTACTTGAACATCCATTTCCATCAGTGAATATATATGTGATAGTATGCGAACCAACACCAGCAGTTGCAGGATTGAAATTGCCACCACTAACACCGGTGCCGCTATAAGTTCCGTTGATTGGATTTCCACCAGTTAATGCAAATTGTACAACATTTATACAAACAGAAAAATTAGGAGGACATGTTACAGTTGGTAACGCATTTACAGTTAGCTGCACCGCATTAGTTACAACAAAACAAGTGAGTGTAGAATTTACCTCACAATAATATTGTAATCCATTTAAAGATGGTTGACCCGTGATAGTTAGGTTAGCTGATTGAGCTCCAGAATATATTCCAGCCTGATCAACAACATTAACCCAGTTGGCCCCATCAAAATATTTCCATTGATATGTAAGATCTGTTCCTGTTGCTGAAACCTGGAAGATACCAGTAACCCCATTACAAACAGACATTGAGAATGGTTGTGTTATAATAACTGGAGGTGTTGAAGAATAGTCAGCAGTATGGCTACCGAGGTGTGTAAAATCATCTGTTGCAAATTGTGCCCATTCTGAAGCAAGAGTTGGAAAAGGACAACTTCCAACTGGATTAAATATTATTCCATTTATAATATTACTATTTCTTACTAGTGTTCTATCATTTGTTTGATTTCCAAGATCACTCCATCCTATACCTGGGTCACAACCAATATTTCCAAAAATGTCAACGTAAGTTGCTGCACCTTTTCTCAAGACAACAGCATCGTTGCCATTAAACATTGCAAAACCATAAACTTGATTTGCCTTGGATAATAAAGTTGCATTGGCACCACTTTGCACAAGTACCCAGACATCGTTATTGGCAAGGTTAATATTTGATAAGGGTATAGTGACTGCCGGAGTCGAATTACCATTGAAGTATATATCTATAAAATAATTAGAAAGATTAACTGCCGCTCCTGTAAAGTTTGCAATTTCAATAGCTTTGTTGTTTGATGAACCTTCAACATATTCAGAGATAAATAATTCTGTTGCCCCGGTTGTACAGGAAGTATTGAGAATTGTAAAAATGCCGGAACTTACTCCATTACATCCATTACTTACTTTAATTACACCAGAAGTTGCTCCGGTAGGTATGGTAGCAACAATTGTTGTGTTGTTTATAATTGCAAATGATGATGCAGGAATATTGTCGAAGTAAACTTGTGTTGTACCTGTGAAGTTGTTGCCATTTATTGTAACTACTGTTCCCGGAGGCCCGCTTGTTGGCGAAAAAGAACTTATACTTACCAAACATGGATCAAGAGCAGTGATACTGAAATCATCAATGGCAAGGCCATCATCAGAACCGGAGATGTCAAAATCTGTCCATCGAATAAAAAAGGTTGCACCATTGGAAATAATCAATCCGGTAATAGTGAAGTTTATTATTGTTTTATTGCCAGTAGCATTACCATCTAACGGTCCAAATGTTGTAGAAATATTGGGGCTATTGAAATCCAGTGCATCAATATCTGTCCAGGTACCAGTGGTCAGACTTGTTGCATTCAGGCTGTATTGAAAATCCAATCTGTCAGCTGCATTTCTATTTGTAACTCCTGCTCTCCATTGCTCTCCGGTATATGTAATAGTTAAACTGCTGATTGTAGCACCGGTATTATTTGTATAATTGGCACCTATTGTAGGGTCTAAGCTTCCTGAAAAAAGCCCTCCAAATGCACGTTCGATTGAGGAAGGACTACCATAACTATATGTGTCACCAGTATTATTTGAGCCTGTTCCTGCTGTGTAAACTGAGTTGGCACTTGTTCCGGTTTCACTAAAAGCCCAGCCAGTTGGAACAACGGATGATGTTAATGTTGAACCAAGTGAATTAAAATTTTCAGAAAAAGGAATATTAAAAGCATTGATGGAAATCTGCCCTTTCCCTACATTAGAAAAAACCATCATCAACAGCACAAACCAAACCACCCTCCCTCGCAAAAGAAAGTTCTTAAACACATTTTCATAAAATGGTTTAACAGTAGTTATATGTTCACTATCACAAGTCAATTTTCTATAAACAGTTTTTTTTTATAAAAGCATTCATGGGTAATAAGCAGTTTTTTGGATAATGGAATTGCTTACACTTATAAAAGCTTTTAATTGCTTAGGGTAACTAGAATCAAATAATTAGGATTTTCGAAAAAGGATATTGAAATAAAAAATGAAATAAAAAACTTCAGCAAATTATTTTGCTGATGTTAAATACTGATTCATCTGATTTACTTAATCCTTTTTCGTTCGAAATCTAAAGCCTGCGAAATAATGAGGGGAAAAATCCTGTGAGTAGATTGTAAATAATTTCATGATAAAACGGGGTTTTATGGTTTAAAAAAAACAGGATTTTCAAGGTCATTGAACTTAAGTAGGTTATTAATAGACAGGATTTTATCTGGGACTGTGAATCTACTATAATTATCTGAAAAAAGTAAATTATGATTATCTGGATTTTAGTTCTTTTTATTTAAGCTGGCTTTGTATTTAGTAATTGCTCAATAGAATGGTTTTGAACAGTTTGGCAGTTAAGGATTTAGAGCTTTTATTAAATGATTATTAAGCATGGCCAATGGAATTATCAAGACAGAATTAATTTCCCCATTTTTTACACTTTCAGATAAAAAAATATTTTCATAATTGCATTTTTTGACATTGATTTTGATTGCAATTTTCTATAATTCACTATTCTTCTAATTTTTTTTATGGTAAATGCTTTTTAGAAAAAAAATCAGAACTCCACTTACAGCATTGTGATATTTATTCTATCACGTTTAAAAAACCTTCGTTTGCAAAATTCTTTCCACTTAAATTTAAACGGCTCAGTTTCCTTACCTTCGCAACCTATTTTTTAAAATCAAATTTTTTAATACATGAGTACAGTACGAGTAGCAATTAATGGTTTTGGTCGCATCGGTCGTCTGGTGTATCGCCAAATTTATAAAATGGATGGTATAGAAGTAGTAGCTGTAAATGATCTTACAAGTCCAAAAGTATTGGCGCATCTTTTAAAGTATGATAGTGCACAGGGCCGTTTTGATGCAGACGTGAAATCAACTGAAAATTCAATTGTAGTAAATGGTGATGAAATAAAAATTTATACGCAAAAAGATCCGGCACAAATTCCCTGGAAAGATCACCAGGTGGATGTAGTATTGGAATGCACAGGATTTTTTACAGATAAAGCAAAAGCAGAAGCCCATATAACTGCCGGTGCAAAAAGAGTTGTGATTTCTGCTCCCGCTACCGGTGATTTAAAAACAGTAGTTTTTAATGTAAATCATAATATACTTGATGGTAGCGAAACAATTATTTCTTGTGCATCCTGTACAACTAACTGTCTTGCACCAATGGCAAAAGTGTTAAACGATAATTATGGAATTGTTACGGGTATAATGACAACTATTCATGCTTATACCAACGATCAAAATACCTTAGATGCTCCTCATCCAAAAGGCGACCTGAGACGTGCAAGAGCGGCAGCTGCTAACATCGTTCCCAATACAACGGGTGCAGCAAAAGCAATTGGTTTGGTATTGCCGGAATTAAAAGGAAAATTAGATGGCAGTGCACAAAGAATACCTGTCATTACCGGTTCACTTACAGAGCTAACTGCTATTTTAAATAAAACAGTAACAGCAGAACAAATAAATGCTGACATGAAAGCTGCCGCCAATGAAAGCTTTGGTTATACCGAAGATGAAATTGTAAGCAGTGATGTAATTGGTATTCATTTCGGTTCTTTGTTTGATGCTACACAAACCAAAGTAATAACGGTTGGCGATAAACAATTGGTAAAAACGGTTAGCTGGTACGATAATGAAATGAGCTATGTAAGCCAATTAGTACGTACCGTAAATTATTTTGCCAAACTGATAAAATAAATAATTTGAAATAAAGTGATAAACGAAGTCTGAACAAATGCTCAGACTTTTTTTATTTTTATAAAAAGTTAATTGACTGTCCTTAGATATCAACAATATGAATTCGAGTTATATTCCGCAACCTCACCCCCTTCAATATTTTCAAATTTGAAGACGCTGCACCCCCTCTCCAAATGGAGAGGGGCGGCGGTGTCTCTAAACATTCGGAGACATGAAGGGGGAGAGGTTGCGAAATACGAACAGTCACTAAATTGTAAAGATCAGGTATGGCGTATAAACTGAATAGAAGAAGACTAAAAAAAATTATTAACCGGCTCCACAAACTTCCGGGTGGTATTAATTTTTTCCGGTATGCATTCAATAAACTTCATGCAATTTTTTTAAACCTGTTCAAAAGCACAAAAGTTGCCTATCCCTCTTCAATTATGTTTGAAGTTACCAATCATTGCAATCTTGGCTGCATTACCTGCCCGCGGGAATATGCGTATGGGTATGCAATGGCAAAAGGAACTATCGATTTTGATAAAATGAAAAAAATAATTGATGAAGTAGCTCCTTATACTGATTCAATTGGATTAACAGGTTTGGGTGAAACATTGTTATTTAAAAAATTAGAAGAAACCCTTGCGTATATAAAATTAAAAAACAAAGGCATTCAAACTTTTGTTTCTACCAATGCACATATACCCGGCGCAGAAAATTATATAGAAAGATTAGCTCCTTATCTGGACACGGTACAAATATCGATAGATGGAACAGAAAAAATTTATGAAGCCGTACGGTTAAAAAGCAATTATAATTTTTTTATTGACATGACAAAAAAAATTATAAAAATCTGCAAAGTAAATCATGTTGCTGTGCTATTTAATTTTGTAGCCGTAAAAGA
This sequence comes from Bacteroidota bacterium, assembly GCA_031423175.1. Lineage (GTDB taxonomy): Bacteria > Bacteroidota > Bacteroidia > Chitinophagales > Chitinophagaceae > VBAR01. The sequence continues at coordinate 875 of JANPEU010000205.1, read as the reverse complement.
GAATTATAAGCAAATGAAAGACATCGTCCGTCTTGCATCGGAGCTGGGAGTGGATGATGTAAACATTACACCGGTAAATATTGCCGCTATCACAACACTGGATATTTCTTATTACGATATTTTTTATGGCGATGATTTTAAAAATGAATTAAAAGCTGCTTACCAGCTTGCACATGATTTAAAAAATGTAAACCTGACTGTTTGGGATTTAAAATCGAAAAATCAGTTTCAGAAATGTCATTTGGTTTGGAATCATTTTTATGTAAGTTGGGATGGGTATATGACCCCCTGTTGTGCAAAGCCATTTCCGAAGGAATTAAATTTTGGAAACGTGTTTGAAACTTCAATGATGCAAAGTTTGAATAGTAAGGAGTACAGGCAATTTAGAGCTTTGTGGTACAAAAATGAACCACCTGATTTTTGTAAAAATTGCCATATGATCGATTTAAAGCCAATAGATATTAATTTTGAGCCAACATTAAATTAATTGCCATAATTATAAATTTACTACATGAAAAATTTTTCTGACTTTAATTTTAAAAATCAAAAAGTACTTATCCGTGTTGATTTTAATGTTCCGTTAAATGACAAGTACGAAATCACGGATGATACAAGAATGACAGCTGCTGTTCCAACAATAAAAAAAATTTTATCGGATGGGGGTAAAGTAATTCTTATGAGCCATCTTGGAAGACCAAAAGACGGGCCAACAGAAAAATATTCTTTAAAGCATATTGTAAAACATCTGAGAAAGTTGCTGGATGGTGCTGTTGTTCTTTTTGCTGATGATTGTATTGGTGAACAGGCGCATCTTACGTCGGGTATGATGCGTCCCGGCGAAGTTTTGTTATTAGAGAATCTTCGTTTTTATAAAG
>JANPEU010000204.1:0-1513 GCA_031423175.1 Bacteroidota bacterium | reverse complement strand
CGTTGAAGCAACCAAAACACTACTGGAAAAAAGAGGCGGTTTGCTGATTGAAGTAGATAATTTTCAAAAACGAAATATTAAATTCAAATTGGGTGCTCTTACATTTCAATTTGACCCCAACCGGATTTTTACCCGTGATGGTATTTACCAAACTTTACAACAACAAAACAAAAGAACACATGAACGGGCAGTCAATGAAATTGAAAAATTTGGTCAATGGCTTTTAAGATTGATTCCAGAAAACCCGAAATGTGTGATTGCATTGCATAATAACACAGAGGGAAATTTTACGATAAAAAATTATCTACCCACTGGCGACAGAAAGGGTGATGCAAGAAATCTGAATATTTCTACCCAGCAGGATTTAGATGATTTTTTTATTACAACCGATGAAAATATATTCAGTAGAATGAAAGTAGCTGGTTACAATATTATGTTGCAGGATAATATCAATGCCAGGGAAGATGGATCGTTAAGTGTGTATTGTGGTAAAAAAAATATGCCGTATGTAAACCTGGAAACGCAGCATGGTAAAGTGGCGCAATACAAAGAAATGATGGAAAAATTATTAGATTTCCTGGACAAGCCAATTCAAAACTTTATCACTTATAATTTTCAGATCCTTGCAAAAGATTTCAAGAATGAAGCAAATCTGAATACCGATATCAAAATTTATTTCAATGAAAAAGAAGTTGGCAAAATATCTTCAATTGAATTGACAGATGATAAAGAAGTTTTTAAAGGAAAGCTTTCAATGAATACTGATTTCCCAATTTACTCCAACTCAGATTTCTTTTTGATTCAGCAATTAACCGGCACCCCTATTATTGAAATAAGGATTGACCCCACACGGGAGAAAACTCCTATAGTTGATTTTGAAAATCACATTGTCAAATTTTACTTGAAATAAAAAAACCTCCGAATTAAATCGAAGGCTTCTTCTGTGATCCCGCTGGGACTCGAACCCAGGGCCCCATCATTAAAAGTGATGTGCTCTACCAACTGAGCTACGAGATCTCCTCAATAATTCTTTCAAATTACCGTTCCTTAAAAAGGAGTGCAAAAATACAGGCTCAGCCCTTTCACACCAAATAAAATTCTTTATCTTATCAACATAATTTCTGCCATATTCTTCTCGTTCAGCGATTCATCATTTACAAAGAATTAAAACTCTATTCATTTTTCAAGTAGGTTTGCTGTTTCAATAAATTTTATGCAGAATTTTTTTAATAATAAAGTTGTTGTCGTTACGGGCGGCACCGATGGCATTGGTAAAGCATTGGTTATTGAGTTGCTCAGCCGTGGGGCAAAAGTTGCCACCTGTGGCCGTAATAATGATAAACTGTATCAATTACAAAGCGAATTTCCTTCTGCACCACTTCATACAATGGTTTGCGATGTGTCGGTTGAGCATGATTGCATCCGGTTTATTGAAACAACTATAAAATTTTTTGGAGGTATCGATGTTATTATCAATAATGCCGGTATGAGTATGCGGGCATTAATGAAAGAT
>JANPEU010000203.1:0-4986 GCA_031423175.1 Bacteroidota bacterium | reverse complement strand
AAAAAAATTTTCCATCATTTGTGTTTAACTTATCTTTTCAAAAATTTATAAAATGAATAAAGAGCAAAACAATTCAAGAAGAAAATTTATACGCAACTCAGTAGTTATTGGTAGTGGTTTTTTTATTGTACCCCGCCATGTCCTGGGAAAAGGTTTTGTAGCTCCGAGTGATAAATTACGAATAGCAGGTATCGGATCTGGTGGAAAAGGGTTCAGCGATTTAAGTGAATTTGCAAAAAGCCCTAACGTGAGTATCGTAGCAATGTGCGATGTGGATGAAAGTCAGGCCGTGAATGCAAGAAAGAAATTTGATAAAGCAAATTATTATACCGATTTCCGCGAAATGCTGGATAAAGAAAAAAATAATATTGATGCATGCAGTATTTCTACACCTGATCATACACATGCCGTGGCTACCCTTGCAGCCATGCAATTAGGCAAACACGTTTACACACAGAAACCATTGACGCATGATATTTATGAAGCAAGAATATTAACAGAGGCTGCAAAAAAATATAAAGTCGTTACACAAATGGGTAACCAGGGCGGAAGTGGAAATGGTGTACGTAAAGCAAAGGAAATGGTAGATGCCGGAATGATAGGTGAAGTAACAGAAGCGAATGCATGGACCAACAGACCCGTTTGGCCGCAAGGTATTGCAACACCAAAAGGAAATTTTGAAGTGCCTAAAGAAATGAATTGGGATTTATGGTTGGGTACTGCAAAAAAAATTGATTTTAATCCGGCTTATCATCCTTTTAACTGGCGGGGTTGGTGGGCATTTGGTACAGGTGCATTAGGTGATATGGCTTGTCATATTATGGATCCGATTTACAGAATCCTTCCAATTCTATATCCTGACTCTGTTGAATGCAGTGTAAGCACTGTATGGAAAGATATGTGGGCAGAAGGAAGTTATATTGACAGTTGCCCGCCATCGTCAATCATTCATTTAAATTATCCAAAGAATAATGGCAAAGGAAGTATTAAAGTAAGTTGGCATGATGGTGGACTTTTACCAAAGAGACCTGATGAATTGTTACCCGAAGAAGAATTTGGAAATTGGGATGGAGGTGTTTTATTTATTGGAACAAAAGGAAAATTGCTGATGGATTGCTATGGCGATAATCCACGACTCTTGCCAACCAAACTGATGAAAGAAAAACAAATGCCCGCTGAAAAAATAAAAAGAGTTCCCGAAGGCCATTATGTACAATGGGTGAATGCCTGTATTGCCGGACATGGTAATGCCAAAACAAGTTCGCCATTTGAATATGCGGGTCCATTTACAGAAAGTATTTTAATTGGCAATCTTGCTATACGTAGTTCAATGATGGTAAATCCGAAGCTGAAAGGCTGGGGTGATAAATACCTGGGTCGTAAAAAATTATTGTGGGATGCAAAAAATATGAAGATTACAAATTTTGATGAAGCTAATCAGTTTGTAAAAAGAGAGTATAGAGAGGGGTGGAGTTTGGGTTTATAAAAATTACCCACCCGGCTTCTGATAAATAAACCGGACCATCGCATTCTTGGTGCTGTCGCTTTTTAAATAGAGTTGATAACGTTTGTCACCTGCATTAATAATCATCAGTGCCGTATTAGGAGGAATGCTGCCCATATTTTCCCCAACCATAATTACTTCCTGTATCGGTTTTTTCAAATCAATTCTTACTTGCATGGTTACAGGCTTTGTAGTAAGCATTTTTCTGGATACGGTGGGGAAATTATTTACATAAACAGAAATTGTATCGCCATCTACCTGGCCATTATCATAAAAATCAATTTTAATATTTCCAGTGTCCACCAATATTTCTTTTACCAATTCTGCTTTTCGCTGTACGAGTGCAGGGGGAAGTTTTGGTTCTGGTTTAAAGTCGGGTTTTGTAACACGGTTCAATACAATCGTACCGGGTGGACATGCGGTACGTTTATCCATAGTTGTTCCGCTCCAGCTTCCGCGTAGTTGTTCATCGGCGCCTTCGGTATGCAGCACCAATGTATACTTCTTTATACAGGGAATGCAATCACTGGGTATTTGAAAAGTAATTACTTTCAATTCATCAATCGTTGCTGTTTTGGTTTTTGCATCCCATTTTCCTTCAAAATCTTCTTTTACAAAATTTGTGGGATCAGAATAATGGTATGAGTATCCGGTAATATGACTACCGGCAATTTGCAATTGCAATTCGATATGATAAACCGGAAAACAGCCGCCCTGGTTCTGAACTAATTTTCCTTTCCAGATTCCATTAATATTTAATTCCTGCTTCGATGGCTGTGCGTTTGAAATTTCAAAACAGACTGAACAGAATAATATGATGAGGCAGCATTTCATTTAATGGAGCAAAATAGTTGAAATGAATTTAATCGAAATAAAAAACTTGCCCCGCGGTTGCGGGGGTACAGAAACGGTATAAGTAAATATAAATTGAAATAACGTTGTATTATTTTTTATGATATTTAAACCGCACCATAGCATTCTTTTGTTCAGTGGATGTAATTCTTACATCAAATCGTTTATCGCCTGCTTCCACAATCATTAGTGAAGTATTAGGAGGAATGCGACCCAGATTTTCTGCTACCATTATCAATTCATGGTTGCTGTTGTTCTCATCCATTTTTAAATTAATGACAAGCGCAGAAGCCGTAAGGCGTTTTTTTGAAAGCACTAATTTATTGTCGTAATACACAGAAATGGTATCGTCATCTATAACACCATTATCATAAATTTTTACTACTACATTTTCATTATCTATTTCCAGGGTTGAAACCAATTCATTTTTCCGCGTGGTAAGTATACTGGGTTTGGGAATAATGAGTTTGGGTACAGAAGTTTTTACAACAGGCTTATCAATCTTTAATGCTGAATCAAGAGCTGGATTTTTTTTCGGAATTGAATTTTTTGCAGCCGTATTTGTTGATGTTGTATTATTCGTTACAGGTTTTTTGACAGGAGGCTTTGTTACAACATTTGTGACTGGTTTTTTTACCGGCGGTTTCGTTGCAACATTTGTTACCGGTTTCTTTACCGGCGGCTTAGTGCTTGTTGAAGGCGGTGTTTTCTTTAATGGTGTTTTTACAATCTTTGTATTTGTAGAATCTTTTTTTAAAGGTTGAATAGCTGCGTTGGGTTTCAATTTATTTCTTAAAAAAGGTTCTACCGGAAAATCGGAAGTTGTTACCCTTCTCAGATAAACAGTTCCATCCCCACAATCTTCTCCTTTTTTTCCACCGAAACTGTTCTTTTCAAATTTACTGGTATAGTTTCCTTCCAAAAATTCTTCACGCCCCGATTTGGTATACACGAAATTGCATTTCATAATACAGGGAACGGAATAATCAGACATTCTGAGTTCCACTGTTTTTATTTCCTCAACTAATGCTTTTTTGGAAGCCTTATTGAAATTTCCGGTAAGGGTTGCTTTGCCATAAAATATAGTGGAGAGATAGGAATATGAAACACCCGAAATTTTAATTCCTTTTTGTTCTAACTGTACTTCAAATTTATACTGACTACCATCGGCGGTAAAAAAATTACCCCGCCATATTCCGGTAATATTTTGCGCAAGGCTAATGGAATACGGAATCAGGAGTGAGGTGAGGAGAATTAATTTTAAGAATAACAATCTTTTCATCACGGCATCAAAACTAACGAATAAGTTCGTAAAGAAATATGGTTGGCAAGCAATAGTTTGTTAATTTCGCCGCACTAAAATGGTGAGAGGTAAATGGTAAATGGAGAGTAGGGTTTCCGACATTTTTTCACAACAGGGTTAAAAAATAATTCATTTTTAATTATTAATTTTTAAGATGATTAATGTTACGTTACCAGATGGTTCAGTCCGGCAATATGAAAAAGGAATTTCATCCTTGGATATCGCCAAATCAATTTCAGAAGGGTTAGCAAGAAAAGTTTTAGCTGCAACTGTAAATGGAAATATTTGGGATGCCAACCGCTCTATCAATGAGGATGTTTCATTAAAGCTATTGACCTGGAATGATACGGATGGAAAAAATACATTCTGGCATTCTTCTGCGCATGTAATGGCCGAAGCAGTTGAGGCAATGTATCCCGGAGTGAAATTTTGGGTAGGTCCCCCGGTGGAAAATGGTTTTTACTATGATATGGATCTCAGCGATAAAAAAATTACTGAAGAAGATTTGATTGTAATTGAAAAAAAGATGAATGAATTTGCTAAAAAAAATAATTCATTTGAAAGAAAAGAAATTTCAAAAGCGGATGCCGTAAAATATTTTACCGAAAAAGGGGATGAGTATAAACTTGATTTATTACAAAATCTTAATGACGGTGAAATAACCTTTTATACCCAGGGAAATTTTACCGACCTCTGTCGCGGACCTCATATTCCCAACACGAATTTTATAAAGGCAATCAAACTTACCAATATCGCTGGTGCTTACTGGAAAGGGGATGAAAAAAATAAACAGCTTACAAGATTATACGGGATTACATTTCCATCACAAAAAGAATTGGATGAATATTTATTGCTTTTGGAAGAAGCAAAGAAAAGAGATCACCGTAAACTTGGAAAAGAGTTAAGCATATTTACTATGGATGATGATGTAGGACCCGGATTGCCATTATGGATGCCTAACGGAACTATCATTATTGAAGAATTAGAAAGACTTGCAAAAGAAACAGAACAAGCAGCAGGCTACAAGAGAGTAGTAACGCCACATATTGCTAAAGAAAATTTATATATCACCAGCGGACACCTGCCATATTATAAAGACAGCATGTATCCACCAATGGAAATAGAAGGACAGAAATATTATTTGAAAGCAATGAACTGTCCGCACCATCATAAAATTTTTGCTGCTGAACCCAAGAGCTATAAAGATTTACCATTGCGTTTGGCAGAATATGGAACCTGTTACCGTTACGAACAAAGCGGTGAATTATTTGGATTGATGCGGGTACGTTGTCTGCACATGAACGATGCACATATTTATTGCACCTAC
>JANPEU010000202.1:0-2617 GCA_031423175.1 Bacteroidota bacterium | reverse complement strand
GTCGCACGGGATTACCGCAGGTATGTGCATCGATACATTTAAAGATATGCTTCATCTGATTTTTGTAAATTCGCCAATAATTGTTTGCGTTATGGAAACTTACGGAAAGATACTGCTCATTGCAATGCCAGCCTTTTTGTTACTCGTACTTTTTGAAAAATGGTATGGTTGGAAAAAAGGAAAAGACACTGTCCGCAATATGGATATGATATCTTCACTTAGCAGCGGGGTTACTAATGTTACAAAAGATGTGATAGGCGTTTATTTCATAATACTTTCTTATCCATTTTTTTTAAACCAGCTTTCGCTTACTACCATCTCATCTAATCTTATTGTTTATATTATTGCTTTTTTTGTACTGGACTTTGCAGGCTATTGGGTTCATCGCCTTCAGCATGTCGTAAATTTTTTCTGGAACGGTCATATTGTTCATCACAGCAGCGAGGAATTTAATCTTGCCTGTGCGTTACGCCAGAGTATATCGTCTGTTGTAAAAACATTTGCCATTTTTCTTTTGCCGGCAGCACTACTTGGCGTACCGGCAAATGTGATAGCGGTAGTAGCACCGCTTCATTTATTTGCACAGTTCTGGTATCATACCCAGCATATTGATAAAATGGGATTCTTAGAAAAAATTATTGTTACCCCTTCTCATCACCGGGTACATCATGCCATCAACAAGGAATATATAGATAAAAACTATGGACAGATTTTTATTTTCTGGGATAAATGGTTTGGTACATTTCAGGAAGAAATAGCAACTGTTCCTCCTGTATATGGTATCACAAGACCCGTACGGACATGGAATCCCATTAAAATAAATTTTCTTCATGTGTGGTTATTGATGAAAGATGCATGGCATACTAATAGCTGGAAGGAAAAATTTACACTCTGGTTCCGGCATACAGGCTACCGCCCTGCTGATGTAGCTGCAAAATATCCGGTTTATAAAATTGAGGATGTATACCATTTTGAAAAATATGATACAAAATCTTCGACAGCATTAAATGCCTGGTGCTGGTTTCAAATGGTACTTGTTTTACTTTTTGTAAGTTATCTTTTTGGATATATCGCCCCTATTAATAAAATTGACAGCAATTTAATTTATTATTACGGTGCATTTATTTTTCTTACTGTTTATGCACTTTCCGAATTGATGGACAGAAACCGATATGCAATAATTTGGGAGACAATAAAAAATGCAGCAGGCATTTATTTTATTTATTCTTCGGGTGATTGGTTTGGCTCCGATAATATTTTATTTTCTTCTCTAAAATATTTATTAGTAGTTTATTTTTTAATTTCCGAATTGGGTACTGTTTGGTTTGTATTGAAACATCTAAAAGAAGACCGGCTTATTCCATCCCGATTATAGATGCTTGTATCCTTACATTTTAAAAATAAAGCAATGTTCAAGATTTAACTGAAACCAATATGCTTTATAATCGATATAAAATTTTGTTTATTATTACCTAGTTATTCTGTTTTCTTACATACTTTGTAAGTATTACAATCACTTGCCCTTCTATTCTTCCTTCTATTTGAGAAGTATTATTTTCTACAATACGGATATTTCTTACAACAGTACCTAGCTTGGCATTAAGTGTACTCCCTTTTACGTCCAATGATTTTATTAAAACCACTGTATCACCATTTTGTAAAACAACACCAAAACAATCTTTGTGTATATCAATTGAAGCATCGTTTTCATGATCACCCGATGCTCTTGCCCAATTGAGTCTTTCGTCATCCAAATACATCAGATCCAAACTATCACTTGCCCAACTTTCATTTCGGAGTCTGTACAGCATGCGCCAGCATACAACTTGTACTGCAGGCCATTCACTCCACATTACTTCCGTTAAACAATTCCAGTAACCACTTTCCAATTCTTCTCTTTTTTCAATCTGTGCCAAACATTTACTGCAAACCATCAGACAATTTTCTTCATTACTATGTTCTTGCGGAGGTATTCGATAAATGCTTAAGCTATTTTCTGATTTGCATAACTCACATTGATTACTGCTTCGCTTCATCAGCACTTCTTCTAATTTCATTTTTGTATTTTGAATTGTATCTAAATGCCTGATTTTGTCAACTCATTATTTATTGTTCGCCATAAACTCAATGGATTTTCATTCTTTAATTCTTCGGGCAATAAATCATTGCTCCAGTTTTGAAAACAAAGTGGACGTGCAAAACGTTTTATTCCATCAGACCCTACAGAAGTAAACCGGGAATCGGTAGTAGCCGGAAAAGGACCTCCATGGTGCATACTCAAACAAACTTCCACACCTGTAGGAACACTGTTTAAAATAAATCGTCCGCAAATATTTTTTACTGCTTCAATGAGCTCATCATTATTTTTTAAATCAGATTCAGTAGCCATCAACGTTGAAGTGAGTTGCCCTTCCAGCCGTTTTGCTACTTCGATCATTTCATTCATATCCTGGCAACGGATAACTAATGAATAGGGGCCAAATACTTCCTGATGTAAAACAGGATTGTTAAGAAATGCCTGCCCGCTGGCAGTAGCTACGGTTGGTAATCCTTGATTTTCATTTAATGCTATTTCAGAAATTGCAATAACTTCAACATCATTTTGAGATAATGCTGC
>JANPEU010000201.1:0-11710 GCA_031423175.1 Bacteroidota bacterium | reverse complement strand
TTCTTTTGCATAATATGCAAGAAGCAATTAACTTCGACCTTTAATGCAACTATCCACACGAAATCTGCTTGGCATTAAAGATCTCACACCAGATGATATTTCATTAATTCTTTCCACAGCAGAACAATTCAAAGAAGTTTTACAACGACCGGTAAAAAAAGTTCCATCCTTACGTGATGTAACAATTGTAAACTTATTTTATGAAAGTTCAACCCGGACAAGATTTTCTTTTGAGCTGGCAGAAAAAAGATTGAGTGCAGATACCATCAATTTTGCTATTTCAGGTTCATCGGCTGCTAAAGGAGAAACCTTGCTTGATACGGTGAACAATATTCTTTCAATGAAAGTGGATATGGTAGTTATGCGGCATAGTGCAAGTGGGGCGCCACATTTTTTAGCCAAACATATTCCCGCAGCAATCATCAATGCGGGTGATGGGGTAAATGAACATCCGACACAGGGGCTGCTCGATGCTTTTTCTATGAAAGAAAAATTCGGGAAGCTGGAGGGATTAAAAGTTGCAATCATTGGCGACATTATGCACAGCCGTGTAGCCATGAGTAATATTTATCTTTTAAATAAAATGGGAGCCAAGGTTACGGTTTGTGGTCCGCCAACACTAATTCCCAAATACATTCGGGATGCTTTTGGTGTGGAGGTAAATTATAATTTAAAAGAAACATTGGAATGGTGCGATGTAGCAAATGTATTACGCATACAATTGGAAAGGCAAAATCAGGTTTTGTTTTCTTCTTTACGGGAATACAATCTGGCCTATGGGTTAAAAAAGAATTTATTGGATAGTCTGAATAAAAAAATTACCGTAATGCATCCCGGGCCTATGAACAGAGGTGTAGAGATAGACAGCGATGTGGCAGACAGCAAACAATCAATCATTTTACAACAAGTAGAAAACGGTGTGGCAGTGAGAATGGCGGTGTTATATTTACTGTCAAATCGAAATAGTGCTTAGATAATTTCATTTTTAAGATTTAATATTGAATATTACTGTCAGGTATCTTTGTGAGAATATTGCATTCACGAGGTATTAAATCTAAAATATTAAATCTTAAATATTCAATCAATGCGTATTTGTCTTTTTCCCGGCACCTTCGACCCACTTACACTGGGTCATGTTGATATTATCAACCGTGCTATTCCGCTTTTTGATAAAATAATTGTCGGCATTGGAATTAATACCAGCAAAGCTCCTATGTTTTCTCCGGAACAACGCATGAGTTGGATAAATGAAATTTATATTGATGAAGAAAGAGTGGAAGGCGCAATTTATGAAGGACTAACCATTGATTATTGTAAAAAGATTGGGGCACATTTTATTTTACGGGGTATTCGATATGTGAGTGACTTTGAATATGAAAAAACAATTGCCGATGCAAATCGTACAATGGATAAAAGTATAGAAACAATTTTTTTAACCGGCGAACCGAAATATACTTCCGTAGCTTCTACAATTGTACGTGATATCATTAGGAATAATGGCGATGCCAGTCATTTTTTACCAGAGGTTGTTTTCAATTCATTAAAAAAATAATTTAGTAACAAGAGTTAGGATGCAATGATTGTATGTTGCTTTGATGCATCTGAATTCCTTTTATCGTTCATAAACTCTTTCAACATTCTCAATGTTTGCTATAAAATTTAAACTGTATCTTGTTCAACATTAAAAAGTAAAATATGATTTGGTTTGATAAAGAATTAACACTTGAAAAAATAGAACCACCAAGTACAAAAACAATGGCTTCTTATCTGGGAATCGAGTGGGTTGAAATAGGAAGTAATTTTATGAAAGCAAAAATGCCAGTCGATCATCGGACTAAACAGCCCTATGGTTTTTTGCATGGCGGAGCATCTTGTGTTCTTGCTGAAACCGTAGGAAGTGTTGCTTCTGTGTGTGTAGTTGATCAAAAACTTTTTTACTGTGTTGGCCTGGAAATAAATGCCAATCATATTCGTAGTGCTACGGAAGGTTATGTTACAGGTACGGCTACAGCGTTACATCTTGGTAAGACGACTCATGTTTGGGATGTAAAAATTGTAGACGATCAGGGTAAATTAATTTGTGTCAGCCGCCATACGGTTGCTATCATTCCTATCAAGGAATCATTTAAGCGACCAGGCTTGTAACACATCTTTTACGGACGGGTACGTTTTATCGTAGAAAGATTTAAGTTTATCTTTTTTTACCCATTTTATTTCAGTTATATATTCTTCAGCTTGTGGGGTTGTTGTTTGTTCACCGGTTATTGTCATCTTAAACCAAATACTTTCTTTAAATATAAATCGGGATCCTTCATGGTAAGTATGATAAGTAGATTGTAAAGGAGATTCAATAATTAAATTCTTCAAACCAGTTTCTTCTTCTACTTCACGTTTTGCGCATTGTTCAATCGTTTCACCTTTATCTAATTTTCCCTTTGGTAAATCCCATTTTCCTCTTCGAAAAATCAGCATTACTTCTTCTTTTCCATTTGAAACCAACCCACCTGCCGCCTGAATAAATGTAAATTTTTTAATAAACTCTTTCTTCAGTTTTTCCAAATCAAGGTAAAAAAAAACTCCGGCTTTTATGTTCTTCTGCTGCATTTCATGGATCATTGCTTTTACTGTATGTGAGTTCAATTCATCAATAAATACTGCATCATCATGATGAACAAACTCATTTATCTCATCATTTATTTCATTACAGAGATATAAGGGCTTTTCATCAAAATAAATTTTTATATACATGATGATATTTTAAAATTTCGGATTACTGATGCTTTGTAAGTTAGGAAAATTTCTATTTGTGATTTAATAATATTAACTCAACAATGATTTTGATAGTACTAAACCCGATTACTCATAGCTGATGCAAATTTTTGACTGTTGATAAATTCCCGTATCACTACAGCCACGCTGCATTTACTTTGCTTTAATATGACAAATGAAAAAGCAGTAGCGGAAAAACTATTACAAGTTCAAGCTATCCGTTTAAACCCGGAAAACCCCTTTACATGGGCAAGCGGATGGAGAAGCCCTATATATTGTGATAATAGAAAGGTATTATCCTTCCCGTATATCCGGGATTTTATAAAATCAGAGCTTTGTAATGCTGTTTTTGAAAAGTTTCCGGATGCTCAACTGCTGGCAGGTGTTGCTACGGCTGGGATTGCCTGGGGGGCAATGGTTGCTGACCAATTGAAGTTGCCTTATATCTACGTACGTCCAAAACCAAAGGAACATGGCCTGGGAAATCAAATTGAAGGTCATTATGAAAAAGGGAAAAGGGTCGTTGTGATAGAAGATTTGGTTTCAACCGGAAAAAGCAGCCTTCAGGTGGTAGAGGTGTTAAAAGCAGAGGGTTTAGAAATAGAAGGAATGGTTTCTATTTTCGCTTATGGTTTTAATATGGCCAATGAATCTTTTACAAAAGCCGGTGTAAAACTATTTTCTCTAACTAATTATCCAACCTTAATTGAATTAGCAATTGAAAAAGGGATTGTTTCAAAAGATCAGCAGTCAGTTTTATTAAACTGGAGCTCTGACCCCTCAAATTGGAAAGGAATTTAACAAATGCCACTTTAAACAGGCCCTTTTAGACGCAACCAACTTACTAATTCATTTCATCTAAGTTTTCAGATCTATCAAATTTGATTTTGTACATCTAACTTCAGACAAAAAATTTTTCTTATATGAAGAAAGTCTTTCTCACATCTTTAATCTTTACTACTGTTTTATTTTTCTCAAATGCTCAGCCTGTAAAAGCTCAATTGACAGCTAAAATAAAAACACCAAACGTAGGATGTGAGGATTGTAAAAAACGGATAGAAACCTACCTGCTTCGCTATGATGGGGTAGCCACAATAAATGTGAACTGGAGGGCAAAAATTACGACTATAAAATATCTGACTGACCGGACAAATATTGAGGAATTAAAAACAGCAATTGCCAATATTGGCTACGATGCAGATGATATTCCGGCAAACCCGGAGTACTATAAAATGCTCCCAAAGCAATGCAAGAAACCTGAAGATGGGGGGCCTGCAAAAGCACCCAATATCCATAAGGCACCGCCGACTCCTCCAGTTTCAAATCCGCCACAACAATAATTTTTTTTTGAAATATGCCAGGGAGAACAGATTTCGGTTCTCCTTTTTTTATTTCCCAGAAACAGTAATGAGATTCAAAAGAATTGATAAGCCTGCCTTAATTGTTGTCAGGTCATTCAATTTATGGCGATCTGTTTTTTTAAAAGGATCGGAGTGTAGTCCTCAACAATCATAAATCGAGGTACAAAAAATATGTCAAAATTTCAAGCTATTATAATTAGCTTTTTTCTATTTTTATTTATCGAAAATCAGAACTCATCAATATAGGTTATTTTAAACATCTAAATTGCTTGTTTTCAGTATTATTAAGTGTGATGATGTGATATTAATATTTAAATATTATAATTCTAAAATGGCAAAAAACTCTGTAATAAAATTAAATAGAAATTAACGAGTTATTTTTGTTTTTTATTCGTTGAAAATCAGTTAATAATTATAGATGATGGCTTATTTGTTTTTAAATTAATTTTAAATGAAAATAAACTCCATTAAAACTGTGCTTACAATTTATGGGATTGAAAATTATAGTTCTGGAATTAGTGAAAATTTTTAAAATAATTTGTTTGAAATTGGAAGTGTTCAATTTTTTGAATTGAACTTTTTTGTCCTCAGATTTTTTTGTCTTCTCAACCCCGTCATTTCTGTATTTGTACGAGCTGTTTAGTAATCTGAAATTCTTTTCATACTTTGAGAATCTTTTCAAGGACTCTGGATAAAATGACACGATTAACGCTGCTTTGTACCCTTTATTTCTGTGCCTTTTCGGGTCAGAAAATTTCTGCTCAGGACTTTTCCAATAAAGGAAAAGATTTTTGGGTGGCATATGGTTATCATGAACGAATGAATAACAATGCTACACCTGGCGGTTCACAGGAAATGGTACTTTATTTTGCCACTGAAGCTTTAACAACAATAACAGTTACAATTCCAGGTTTAGGTTACACAATTACATATCCCAATATTCCAGCTAATACAGTCTTTACTTCGGCCCCCATGCCAAAAACAGGTGCTCAGGATGCAAGGTTAATTACAGAAACTGGGTTACCTGAAAATAAGGGCATTCATATCGTGAGTGATAAACCGGTTGTTGCTTATGCTCATATTTACAATGCAAGTGTATCCGGAGCTACAATTTTATTCCCAACAAATACATTAGGCAAAGAGTATTATTCAATCAACTTTGATAATATTTCAAATACAAATAATGCGAATTGCTGGTTTTATGTTGTGGCATGTGATACGGGTACTACGACAATTGAAATAACTCCAAATGCTAATACACTTACAAAACCTGGAGGTACAACATTTACAGTAAATCTTACCCAAGGGCAGGTATTTAATATGATGGGGCAGTATTTTGGAAGTTCAGGGGTTGATTTGACAGGTTCAAAAATACAAAGTATTGATGTGGGTAATGGATGTAAGAGGATTGCTGTTTTTTCTGGAAGCGGAAGAATTAGTCTGACATGTAATGGTAGTTCAAGTTCATCAGATAATTATATGGTTCAGGCTTTTCCGAAAACTGCTTGGGGAAAGCGGTTTTTAACCGCTCCTACCGGCGGTACAAGTCCGAATAATTTTTTCAGAATATGTGTTTCGGATCCAACGACAATTGTAAGATTGAATGGAGTTGTACAACCTGGTCCCCCGGTTGGAAATTTTTATTATCAAATTGGACCAACCGCTACACCTAATTTTATAGAAGCTGACAAGCCAATTACAGTTGCTCAATATCTGACTTCCCAAGGTGCATGTGGAAATGGGAACCCGGGTGATCCTGAAGTAATTTATTTAAGCCCGATTGAACAAAATATAAACAAAGTACTTTGGAATGCAACTGGCAATTTTAATATTTTGCAACATTATATTAATGCAATTGTTCCAAATACAGGTACTGCGATCAGTTCATTCAGATTAGACGGACTACCCGTTTCACCCTTGTCTTTTATTCCTCATCCTCAAGCACCCGGTTATTCTTATCTGGTACAAAGTGTTTCTGCGGGTCAACATACTCTTCAATCTGATTCTGGATTTAATGGAATTGCTTATGGCTATGGCAATGCAGAATCTTACGGTTATAATGCAGGAACAAATATTAAAGATCTTTTTCAATTTGTTACCATTCGTGGCGAGCATGCTACTGTAAATTTTCCGACTGCTTGTAAAAATTCACCGTTCATTTTTTCAATGGTTTTTCCATATCAGCCTACCAGTATTCAATGGCAGTTTAATGGATTGTTTCCGAATGTAACAATTGCTACGCCTGTTCCTGATTCAAGTTGGGTAGTTGCTGGTAAAACTTTATATCGGTATAGGTTACCTACACCTTATACTATATCAACAATTGGCACATACCCAATTCGAATCGTGGCTACCAATCCAACGCCAGATGGATGTGGTAATACACAGGAAATAGATTTTGACTTGCAGGTTTTTGCTAACCCAATTGCTGAATTTAATTTTACAACGGATGGCTGTCTTACAAACCCTGTTTCATTTCAGGATAATGCTCAGAATACACAAAGCCGTCCTGTAATTAAATATTGGTGGGATTTCGCTGATGCATCAACAAGTAATATCGCAAACCCTACTCATACCTATACTGCACCGGGAACATATAATGTTAGACATGTTATTTTAACTGATGTTGGATGTATATCTGATACCTTGATTCATCCGGTTGCAATAAGTAATCCACCTGTTGCATTATTTACAGTTGCAGCGGTCAGGTGTGTTGGCAAACCTGTAACATTTACAAATGCATCAACTGTTCCGCCTGGCAACACACTTACTCAATGGCAATGGAATTTTGGAGATGGAAATACGCTGAATGCGTCAACAGGTATTGCACAAACCCATACTTATGCCCTTGCTGGGAATTATATTGTGACATTAAAAGTAATTACATCAACAGGCTGTCAGAGTATATTATTTTCATTACTTGTAACGATTAATGTAAATCCTGTTGCTGGTTTTAATTTCCCTAATATTTGTTTACCGGTTGGCGCCGCACAATTTACGAATACAACTGCAATCAGCGATGGTACATTACCAACTGTAACTTATAATTGGAATTTTGGAGATGCAACTACATCTACTCAAACAAATCCTTTACATAATTATTCCGGTATCGGACCTTATACAGTTATATTAACAGCTACATCTTCTAATGGTTGTGTTGACGATTCTATACGATCTGTAAATACAATTTATGCGAGACCTACGGCAGCTTTTACGGTTGATAGTATTGAAAGTTGTATGGGCGGCACTTTAAATTTTACAGATATAAGTACGGCTACAGGCAGTACGATTACTCAATGGTTTTGGGATTTTGGCGATGCTACCACATCAACAGTCAAAAATCCAAATAAACAGTATGCTGCTCCGGGAAATTATAACGTAAGGCTATGGACAAATTCTGCAATTGGGTGCAGAAGCGATACAATGACTTTGCCAGTAACAGTTTTCCAATTACCATCCGTAAGTTTTACAAATGCCACACCTGTTTGTCAGTTTGGAAATTTGAATCTTACTTCTACATCAATTCCTGTCGCCGGCGTATTTACGCAATATGCCTGGACTGTAAATGGAGCATCAACTGGCGGCAATAACGTTTCGATCAATTATACACCAACTACTACTGGTGGTCATATTGTAAATTTAACTGTACTAACGAATAAAGGATGTACTAACCAGGGTTCAAGATCGGTTACAGTAAATCCAAAACCAGTTGCAGCATTTAATTTTCCTAATATCTGTTTGCCGGTTGGTGCAGCACAGTTTACAAATACTACTTCAATAAGCAATGGTTCACTTCCACTGATGACTTATCAATGGAATTTTGGTGATGCAAATACTTCTACACAAACAAACCCTTTACATAATTATTCCGGTGCAGGTCCATTTACTGTTACATTAACGGCTACATCAAACAATGGATGTATTGATGATAGTGTTAGAATTGTAAATACAATTTATCCAGAACCGCAAGCTGCATTTACTTCGGCTCCTGAAGTTTGTTTGGGAAATGCAATTAGTTTTACAGATGGAAGTACTGCAACGAATGCAGTAGTAAATTTATGGCAATGGAATTTTGGCGATGGTAATACTTCTGCATTACAAAATCCATCACATACTTATGCAACAGCTGGAACATATACCGTAACATTGAGAGTTGGTACAAACAAAGGTTGTCAAACAGTTGGATTAATTGCTTCAAGAACGGTTATTGTAAACCCATTACCAACTGCAGATTTTAATACATCTGCTCCCGTATGCGAAACAAGAGATATAACTTTCACAAATTTATCGGTGGCTAATGCCGGCAATCTTATTACATGGCGTTGGAATTTTGGTGATGGAAATTCTTCTACATTAAATTCTACAGCACCATTTACTCATAATTTTTCTACTGCGGGAAATTATCCTGTTACATTACAAGTTGTAACTGATAAAGGATGTATAAGTCCAATTCTTTCCAGAAATTTAATAATAAATAGCAGGCCAAAAGCAGGATTTATTTCACCAGAAATTTGTTTAACAGATCCATTCGCACCATTTATTGATACAAGTCGGATTGCTTCTGGAACAATTACACGTTGGAATTGGAACTTTGGGGATCCAAATGCAAATGCCGGAAATCCGAATATTTCAACTTTACAAAATCCTTTGCACAGATATACAACTACTGGTTCTTATACAGCAACTCTTGTTTCTACATCTGCCTTAGGTTGTAAGGATTCAATTGCACAGACGTTCACTGTAAATGGTTCAATACCTGTTGCAGGGTTTACTATAAATAATTCTTCTGCACTTTGCAGTAATACAGATGTAACTATAAAAGACGCATCTACTGTTGACTTTGGAAATCTTGTGAAAGTTGAAATCTATTGGGATTTTGCAAACGATCCTACTATTAAAACTGTTGATGATCTTCCAACACCGGGAAAATTATATGCACATGCTTACCCTGAATTCGGTACGCCATTTACTAAAACATATTCGATAAGATATGTTGCCTATTCAGGGATTAACTGTGTAAATACATTTGCTAGAACAGTTACGGTACTTGCAACGCCTGCAGTAAGCTTCACTCCTGTGAATCCTGTATGTGATAATATTCCTTCATTCAATATTTCCCAGGCTGGAATTACAAACGGATTGCCAGGCAATGGAGTATTTACAGGAACCGGAGTTTCAAGTTCAGGTGTATTTAATCCTGCTATTGCCGCAACTGGCCTTCATACGATCACCTATACTTATACCGGAAATAACGGATGTGTAAATGCTGCTTCGCAAACAATCAGGGTAAATCCTTCGCCTAATACAAATGCTGGTCCTGATAAAGTTGTGTTGGAGGGAGGGGTTGTTTTATTAACTCCGGTATTATTCGCAGGGTTTTCAGTTACGTATTTATGGTCTCCGGCTACTTATTTAGATAATCCAATATTACCTGCAGCCACCGTGCAACAACCGCTTGATGATATTACTTATACATTACGAATTACAACTGATCAAAGATGCTTTGATGAAGACCAGGTTTTTGTAAAAGTGTTGAAAAAACCGGATGTACCAAACGCTTTCTCTCCAAATGGAGATGGAGTGCATGATACCTGGAATATAGAATATCTTGAATCGTATCCGGGAGCTGTAATAGATGTTTATAACCGGTATGGTCAATTGGTTTATCATTCGATTAATTATCCTATTCCATGGAATGGAAAAATTAGCGGAAAGGATGCGCCGATTGGAACTTATTATTATATCATAGATCCTAAGAACGGACGTAAACCAGTTACGGGATTTGTAGATTTAGTACGTTAATATATGTGAGTTATGAAAAAGACTTTGCTGACATTGATAATTGTGAGTTGCATACACACTGTTTTTGCACAACAGCGTCCACATTATACTCAGTATATACTTAATCAGTATATCATCAACCCTGCTTTGAGTGGAATAGAAAATTATACTGATTTAAAAATAAGTGGCCGGGATCAATGGGTAGGTTTTAACGGTGCACCCCGTACAGTTTATTTATCTGTACACACCCCGGTTGGAAAAAATGATTTAAGAACCAATGCAACCTCTTATAGTATACCTGGACAAAATCCGAGAGGCCAGGCTTATTGGGAAAGTTATACAGCTGCCAAACCGCATCATGGAGTTGGTTTAACAGTTATTAATGATCAAACAGGTAATCTCAGTCATTTTACAGCCAATGCCACCTATGCGTATCATTTAGGATTAGGACCTAGAACAAATCTTTCTGCCGGATTTTCTGCAGGCGTTAGCGTTCATACTTTTAATGCAGACAAAGCAAATTTTGGTGGTGGTGCATCCGACCCGGTTGTAGGAAATATCCGCAATCAGTTTAATAAATTAAAACCGGATATGGGAGCGGGGTTATGGCTTTATTCTTCTGATTATTTTATTGGGTTATCTGCACAACAGGTAATACCTCAGAAGCTTTCTTTTGTTGATGATGCCACATTTGAAACCAAAGGAAGATTGATACCGCATGTATTTCTTACAGCTGGCTATCGTTTTTTACTGGGGGAGGATGTGAATGCCATTCCATCGGTGATGTTTAAATACATTAATGGCGTTTTTAAAAATAATTACCAAGGCGAATTAAATTTGAAAATGCAATACCGCGATTTATTTTGGGTAGGGGGAAGCTATCGTCAGTTTGATGGCTATGCAGCCATGCTGGGGTTGAATGTTGGTAATACTTTTAATATCGGCTATTCTTATGATTTTACAAAAACACCAATCAATACATACAGCCGCGGTACACATGAGCTGATGATTGGGTTTTTAATTGGCAATCGATACAGTGAGAAATGCCCGAGATGTTTGTAGAAGTTATAAACGGATAATTTTCTTTTCCTTCAAAGCCCTGAGCTTATTCAGCGAGTTGTCAACGTTCTTTTTTGAAGCATCTAATTCTGATATAGTTATTTCAGAATCCGGAATACCTTTTAATCCTTCAGCATTCAATTGTTTTTTAGCATTCATGATATTGTTTAATGCAGTTGTATAAACATATTTTAAACTGTCAATTTTTATTTCAGCAAGTGCATTATTTGTACGGGCATTAATATTGTCCCAGCTCAATTGATCGTAAGATGTGCGGAGTTTGGCTTCTAATTTTTTAAAATCAATCGAAGCAATTTGCTGATCATAGAATTTCTTTAAATCCTTTTTTTCAATTTCAGTCATTGCATCTGCAATGGCTTTATTTACTTCTTTCCAATTTATTTCCTGAATTATTTTTTTAGAGGCCTCTATCGTATTCATTACCTGCATTTCTTTTTCTGCATCTAATTTCTCATCAACCATGGGTGTTGAGAAATTTACAGGTGTAATATCCGGATTGATTTTATATTCCGGGTCAAACTCTGATGATATATCACTGCGTTGCTCTTTTTGTGGCTGCCTATTTTTTTCATTGGCAACAAAAGGAATTGATACAGTTGATTCTTTTTTTATAGCTCCTGAGTTAAAATCGTTATTTTCTTTTTGTAAATAATTAAAGGGTGAAACTGTCAATGATTCTGTTGAGGGTTCATTGTTAACCGAATTTGAAAAAAGAAGTA
>JANPEU010000200.1:0-11018 GCA_031423175.1 Bacteroidota bacterium | reverse complement strand
AACACTCAACACTCAATACTCAATATTCAATATTCAATTAAAAATCCATACCAGTTCGAACTTTGGAAAAACACCAACGTCGTTGAACAAAAGCAGAAAGGCAACTATGCGGTTTATGTTCGGGTACCTAACGGGAATATCAGTTCGGTATGCAGCCGCAGCTTGATTGAAAAACTAAAAGATGTAATTGCTGATGATGTTCGTGTGACTATTAACCAGGGATTGCAATTTCGGTTTATAAAACCGGAGCATCTTGAATATATTTATAATATTTTGGAATCAGAGGGTTTTGCAGCTGCTGGTTTTGGAAGTGTAGCCGATGTTACAAGTTGCCCTGGAACGGATACCTGTAATCTGGGCATCAGTAACAGTACGGGTACTGCCTTGGTATTATCTCAAGTAATTGAAGAAGAATTTCCTGAATATTTATATAACAAAGAAATTGCAATTAAGATAAGTGGATGTATGAATAGTTGCGGGCAACATGGAATGGCATCTATTGGTTTTCATGGAAGTTCGTTGAAAGCAAAAGGTCAAGTGTTGCCAGCATTGCAAGTTTTGGTTGGTGGCGGAGTATTGGGAGGCGGCGAAGGTCGCATTTCTGATAAAGTAATTAAAGTGCCAAGCAAACGAGGACCTGATGTTGTAAGAAGTATTTTGAATGATTATAAAGCCAATGCTCAAGATGGCGAAACTTTTTTAAACTACAGCCAGCGTAGCGGTAACAGATATTACTATGACTTATTAAAACCTCTTGCAAGTTTAGAAACATTACAAGCCGAAGATTATATTGATTTTGGTCAGCAAGAAAAATTTTCTACAGCAATTGGTGTGGGGGAATGTGCTGGTGTGATGATTGATCTGGTAGCCACCTTAATTTTAGAGGCTGAAGAAAAAATTACGAACAGTGAAGAAGGACTGATCAATGGAAAATGGGCAGATAGTATTTATAACGCCTACTCTGCTCAAGTACATACAGCAAAGGCATTATTGTTGCAGCAGGGAGTTCAATGTAATACCCAACAGGGTATTTTAAAAGATTTCGATAAACATTTTTCAGAGAATAAATTATACAGTAAAAATTTTAAAGCAGATGTGATGAGGATGAATGATGCCGAACCATCCGGAGCATTTGCCAATGAATACCTGCAACAGGCAAAAGAATTTGTTGAATTTGCAAAAACATATCGTGAGCAGGCGATAATTGCAGAGAAATAAAAACATAAGAATACTTCTGAATTGAAAAATTTACTTTGCTCAAAAGAAATTATTTTCTTCGAAGTAAAATTTTTTCATTCTAACAAAGTCATTCAACCCAATATCTTCCATTACTATACACTTACTATAGTTCTCCACAGGTGTTAATCATTTTATTTCGTGCAGTACATGTTTACAACTATTTTTCGGGTACTTTTACGCAAATAAGTTCCTTTACTAACTGAAAACCAATAGCACAATGTCGACCCAACAAATAAAAGTTGCAATTGCTGATGATCACAAAATTTTTCGTGATGGGATTCGAATGGCACTTAAAGACAAAGACTACCTCAATATTCTATGGGAAGCAGAAGATGGAAGAGATTTGATGCACAAGCTGAAAATTAAAATGCCGGATGTAATATTAATGGACATCCGAATGCCTGAGATTGACGGTATCAATGCTATTAGTATCATTCGTAAGGAATATGAAGCACTGAAAATAATAGTGCTTACGATGTATGACGATCAGGAGATGATAACAAAGATGATGGAAATGGGTGCCAATGCTTACCTGACAAAAACTACAGACCCTGAAGAAATTTATCAGGCAATACTCACTTGCATGAACGATGATTTTTATTTTAACGATCTGGTGAATAAAGCTGTGCTTCTAAAACTACAGCATAAAAAAACAGTTCGGCAGTTTTATCCAAACCCGATAAAGTTCAACGAGAAAGAAATACGCATATTGAAACTCATCGCTGAGGATAAAACAACTGATGAAATTTCGAAAGAAGTTTTTTTAAGCCCACGTACTATTGAGACAATTCGCCAAAATATGAAGCAGAAAGTAGGGGCAAAAACAATTGCAGGGTTGGTGATGTATGGTATGCGGCATAAATTGTTAGAGTAATATCAGTCCAGGGCACCTTTTAAGATGGATTATAAAATGTCTTAAATTATTTTATCTGGGTAAAATTTTTTGAATTACGCATTTGAACTTTGATTAATCATTACTTATTTCGGATGCCCGGACATCGTTCAACTGCATATTGTAAAAAATCATCCTGTTCCTTTATTATGTTTTTGTAATTATTTGAAAAAATAAAATGAGCAATATAAACGACACCTATTACGATGGCCTTTACAAACAAATCTGGAAAACAATAATCCCTTCCGAACTTACAGTCAAGGAAACAGATTTTATGATGCAATATTTTAATCTGCTACCTGGTAACCGGTTGCTCGATTTAATGTGCGGTTATGGTCGTCATTCATTAGCACTTGCCAAAAAAGGAATAGAAGTAACAGCAGTTGATAATTTGCCAGATTATATAAATGAGCTAAAGGAAAATGCCGAGGCAGAAAAACTGCCGGTAAAAACTGTTTTAAATGATGTGATCGAGTTTCAACCGGAAGGCAAATATGATTTAGCAATTTGTATGGGTAATAGCCTTCAATTTTTTAATAAAGATGAACTGATGAAATTGCTTGCTACAACTTCATTACATTTAAAACCCGGTGGCCATTTTCTTATCAATACGTGGACTATTATGGAAATTGCAGTAAAGCAGTTTAAAGAAAAATCATGGACTATAGTGGATGATTTGAAATTTTTAGTTGATTGTAAGTTTCTTTTTTCCCCCAGCCGTATAGAAACAGAACACCAGATAATAGCACCCGATGGAACTACAGAAATAAAAGAGAGTGTAGATTATATCTGGAGTTTGAATGAAATGGAAACAATGCTTGGCCAGTCCGGCTTGAAAATGAAAGAAGTATTCAGTATACCCGGACGAAAAAAATTTACACTCGGCGAGCCGAGAGCATATATTGTAGCAGAAAAAGTATAATTGGGTTTTGGCATAAAAATAAATACTCAATGCGCTTAGTTAATTTTTTGAATCGAAGATTTCTCCTGGAAAAAAAATCTGCGGGCAAATTGAATTTTTCAATTTGCAAATACCATGTAACTTTAGTTTCTTATGCTAAAACAATTATTTTCAATATTACTTTTGATTATTGGAGCAAAATCATTTGCTCAGACATGGGCAGAAAATGTTGCACCAA
This sequence comes from Bacteroidota bacterium, assembly GCA_031423175.1. Taxonomy (GTDB): domain Bacteria; phylum Bacteroidota; class Bacteroidia; order Chitinophagales; family Chitinophagaceae; genus VBAR01. The sequence goes on along the minus strand of JANPEU010000200.1, from coordinate 7,748 downwards.
TTATTTTTTCAAAATGTGTAAGTTGCCATCGTCCAAATAGTATTGCTCCGTTTTCGTTACTCACTTATACCGATGCATTTAATAACAGAAATTCAATAAGTGCGGCTATATCTGCGAAGCATATGCCACCATGGCCGCCTGATGACAACTATGTTCATTTTACCGATGCAAGAATTTTAACTACAGCCCAAATAAGTACAATTGTTAATTGGGTAAACGCTGGAGCTCTTTCAGGAAATTTATCAACAGCACCTGCTCCACCAGCACCTGTTACAAATCAGTTAGGTATTATCGATGTTGTTTTGCGAATGCCAGACTATACCAGTACTGCTGCTACCGGAGATATTTATCAATGTTTTGTCTTGCCATTACGTTTGGGGGCTGTAAAATATATTTCGGCAGCAGAAATTGTTCCTGGAAATAATTCCATTGTTCATCATGTATTATTATATCAGGATACTACCGCTAATCATGCAGCACAACAATTAGATAATGCAACACCGGAACCTGGCTATACAAGTTTTGGAGGTATAGGAGTAAACAGTGCAGTACTCTTGGATGCATGGGTACCGGGAAATGTAGTAAGAAAATCACCTGTACAATTTGGCAGAAAAATATTTGCAAACTCAGATTTAGTAATGCAGATACATTATCCCGCAGGCAGCAATGGCATAGTGGATAGTACCAAAGTACGATTGTATTATAATAATAATCCAGCTCCCCGGGAAATAAGAATCGAACCTATATTGAATCATTTTGCACCAACTCTTATTAATGGCCCGATAAATATTCCACCAAATACAACTAGAACTTATGATGAACAATTCATGATTCCTCTTTTTTTTAAAGCAAGTGTTTTATCTGTTGCACCACATATGCACCTGATAGGTGATAAAATAAAAGTCTGGGGTAATAAAATCAATGGTGATACGATCCGAATGATAGATATTCCGCATTGGGATTTTCACTGGCAGGGTTCTTATTATTTTCAAAAACCAGTAGTTGTAGATCCGGGTACTACATTGAAAGCAACGGCGACTTACAATAATACGACTACAAACCCACACAATCCGAACAACCCGCCGCAAACAATAACTCTAGGAGAAGCCACAACGAATGAAATGATGTTAGTGTATTTTGCATTTACAGCTTATCAAACCGGCGATGAAAATATTATTTTGGACAGTTCATTGTTAGTTACTCCAACTTCGAACCTAAATATAATTGTAAAACATTTAAAGGTTTTTCCTAACCCTGCTCAATCCTATATACAATTTGAAAACCCTAAGCAACATAAAAAAGGCATACTTACCATTTGGAGTATGGATGGTCGCAAAGTACATGAAGAAAATATATCGCATTTGCATTTTATAAATATTTCAACCCGCAATCTGCCTGCTGGTGTATATAATATATATCTGCGTACTGTGGATGAGATTTATAGCGATAAAATAATTATTCAACATTAAATTACAAATGGCGAGTATGGTTTTGTGAAATAAGAATAATTACCTTGAGCCGAATTCATAATCGAATTTGTTATATAAACAAAAAACCCCGACAATTAAGTCAGGGCTTTTTTATTACTGCTGTTATGAGAAAAAGAATTCTTGAAGAAAAGATTTTAAAAAATAGAAAGTTGATTGTTCAGAGAGTGTCGTTTTTGATCTTTCATTGGATTTGGAAATAACTTTCTGGACGGTTTTAGGACAATTGGATAGGAGTAAAACGATTCATCTTATCAATCAACTTTCTGGAACAAAACTAAGGGCAGAGTCATCTGTTAACAAGAGCATAACTGCTCGTTTTAACATTTTCGGATTATACGGTATCTCTCGTAAGTTTCCTCATAATGTTGCAAATGATTGGAGAATGAAAATCGTAGTGGTACTTTCTGCAATTACTAAATTAAGTACTTCCCCTATGGTATATGTTACAGGATTTTTCCACCTTGCACTCAGAAAGAAATCCAATTTAATTTTTTATTTAATATCCATTTCAATGAAAAACCCAGAATCAGACGTAGTAATTAAAGTAGCCATCGCCGATGATCACACGATCTTCCGTGCCGGTGTAAAAACATCTCTCTCTGCACGAAAAGATATTCAAATGGTGGCAGAAGCTGAAAACGGCATGCAACTATTAAATTTATTAAAACATATTCAGCCCGATGTTGTCTTATTAGATATACATATGCCGGTACTGGATGGTTATGCTACATTACCTGAAATAAAGAGATTATATCCACAGATAAAAGTAGTAATGCTGAGTATGAATAATGATCATTCCATCATCAGCCGTATGATGGAGATAGGAGCCAATAGTTATTTAACTAAAGAAGCCGGAGCCGAAGGCATTTATGAAGCAATCCGTGGTGTGTATGAAAATGAATTTTATTTTAATGACCTTACCAATAAAGCATTGCTGAGTGGGTTGCGTACCAAATCAAATGCACCCCCTGCTATGGCAGATGTACACTTAAGCGAAAAAGAAATAACGATACTGAAACTGATGTGCGAAGAAAAAAGCACAAAGGAAATTGCAGATATGGTAGATCTTAGCCCACGTACTATTGAAGCTATCCGTGATAAACTGAAAACAAAAACCGGAACCAAATCAATGGCGGGTTTAGTGATGTATGCAGTAAAAGCAGGGATAGTGGAACAGCCACATGCTTAATTAAATATTATTTTATAATAAGAATGCCACCGATGAGGTGGTATTCTTATTTACAAGCCTAAAAGAGGATTTGTAAGTTTTGTAAACACCTTTCCATCAATTCGTACATAAATTCTTTTGCTACCGTATAACACAAGGTAAAACGGATAGTAAAGGTTAAGTGATTCCCTACAAGGTTTCCAAATCAATACCGGATTAATAAAAAGTGCTTCTTCAAAAATTTTTGTAACACCCTTTTTTTTGAAATAAAAACTATTTCCAATTAAGGACTTTATTTTTTTAGGTGTTAGGGTTTTAAATTTCAAAGATTGATTTTCATTGATTGCATAGGTAGCCTCACAAATAAAACCATACCTGGCATCGACACGAATCACAGCATTTGTTTTATTATCAAAGCCCTTTACAGGCACGATGTAATAAAAATCATTGTCGCGGTCAGTTCTTTTTACAAGTAATGGTTTTCCAGATTTTATGTAAGAGACATTCTTTTTATTATTCACTGCCAATACTGCTTCTTTTACAGCTTGATCTGGAGAAATAATTGTTTCACCAGTAAATTTGTGCTTAGGAGAAATTACATCTCCAGCTTTTTTAGGTCCATTTTCAGGATCGCAAATTGCTATTAATTTTTTATCCCATTGTGAACTTGGATATGCAATCGGAGTAAGTATACTTTTCCATCCTTCAAGCGTAATTTCTGTCTGTGATCCAATCCCTTCTCCAGTACTGCAATCATCATTCATATAATGAACAAAACCCGGGTTAACAGGTCGCTCCGGCGCTGGGTTATTGATATAAAATTTGTTAATAGTATATGAAGTATCATTTATATCAGCGGGGTGGGCAGTGGTATCATAGCCTGTAACAAGCACCCAATGAAAACCATTCAAAACACATGCGATTGGCGGAATTTTATATTGATAGATTGTCCAAACTATCTTTCTACAAATTTTATCAAATGCATCATCAAAACCTGCAGCAGCATCTTCATTAAATAGTAGGTATGTAAGACCTGGCCTCAAATCGAGATCTATCATCGTTTGTGTTAATCCACGAGGTTCTGCTGCCCAGCCATCTTCTGAACGGTGATCTTTCAAATATTGATATAGATATGTTTGATCAGGATAAAGGGCATTGTCAATCTGATGCAAGATCATTTGAGAACAAGCAGCACCGCAATATTCCGAAGTCTCCTGTCTGTGTAATTCGGTATTTAGCTCATTAGTAGCCATATTAAAAACTTTTTGGTAATGACAATTCTAAGAAATGAAATTTTAAAGTATCATAGAGATGTTAATTTCCAATTAACTTACAATACCATTCTTTGCAGCAAACATTACCAAACCAGCCATATTACGAACACCAACTTTTTCTATTAAGCGCTGCCGAATACCTTCAACAGATCTTGGGCTCAAAAAAATTTCTTTTCCGATTTCTGTAGCAGTTTTTTCTTCGCAGATGAGTTTCAATACTTCCAATTCTCTTTCTGTCAATTCTATATTTTCATTAAAAGAAGGTTTGATATTGCTTCTAATCACTAATTTTTTCAGTAGAGCTTTATTTACCAGGTCATTAAAATAATAACCATTATCAGCTACACAGTGTATTGCTTTTCTTATTTCATCAGGTTCTGCATTTTTCAGCAGGTAACCATTCGCTCCTATTTCCATCAGGTGAATAATAAATTTATCATCATCATACATGGAAACAACCAACACTTTCACCTCATTAAACTTTTTTCGGATGATCTTTGTGGCTTCCATGCCATCCATGATGGGCATCTTTAAGTCCATAATTACAATATCTGGCAATTGCTTTTCTATATTGCTTAATAAATCTTCACCATTATCAGCTTCATGTATAATTTCAATCTGCTCATCTAGAGAAAGACTAACTTTTAATCCTTCCCGAAAAATTTTATAATCATCTGCAAGAGCAATTTTTATTTTTTCCATTATTCTACATTTATTGGTATAGTAAGAATAATTTTATTAAACGGTAGTGATTTTTCATAAAATATATTTCCTTTCAGTAAAATTATTCTGTTCATAATGTTTTTAAGCCCAAGCCCTTCAGGTTTATACCTGAGCGATTCGAATTCAGTTTGAGAAAGCCCGATACCATTATATTCTAGTGTAAATTTCAATGAATTATTCTCAACTTTGGAAATAAATTTTATAAAATCAGATTTTGCATGTTTTAGAATATTATTTACCAACTCCTGAATCATCCGATACACACCCATATCTGTCTGTTGGTTTTGAATAAGATAATTTTCATCCAAATCTGTCTCCGTTTTGATCATACCACCATCCAGTGTTTTTTTAATAAAATGCCGTATGGCTTCGTTCAAGCCAAATTCTTTCAACAAACTACTGTGAAGATTGTGAGAAATATTTCTGATTTTTTGTACACTTTCATTCAGCAATTCCTTCGATTTTTCAAAAAGTAGTTTGTCTTTCTCATCCAGGCTTGCATCTTTAATATTTAAAAAATGTAAACGGGTAGATGAGAGTATAGCCCCCACTTCATCATGTAATTGTTCGGCTATCCGATGGCGTTCGCCTTCTTCACTTTTTACAGCTGCTTCTATCAATTGATTTTGTTGCTGTTCACGCATACTCTGCACTTCCTGCTGATAGCGCAATCTTTTACGTTGTGTAATAAAAAACACAAGCAAAAAACTTACCGCCAGCAATAGCATAACAGCTATGCCGGCAATTATTATAAATTTTATATCATTCATTTTTCAGGTTGTTCATAAAAAGTTTTTGCTATGCAGATGCAAAGTAGAAGAAATGTTGCATTGTGAACATCCCAGATGTTTTCAGCCCAATGATTATTCTTTTCATCTAATATTAAAGTTGAATAAAATAAAAAAATAAAAAAATTGACTGTAACATAAATTGTAAGTGCCGAAACAATCCAAAACCCTTTTTGTTTTTGAATTACCAACACACTATCATCCAGCAACAAGAATAAAAAATACAAAAGACAATAAACAAGTAGTAATCCAACTCCGACAGAATGAATGTGGCTGCTTATTGAATTATAAAAAAAGAAATTTTCAAAAAAAATAAAATTGACAATTGAGAATCCAATAAAAACCGGGAAAAGTAATTTCTTTAGAAGAATCGCAAAAGGCTGCTTCAAGCGAAAAAAAAATAGACCGAAAAGAAAAAACTGCAGTATGGCGTGTGTGTTATATAAAAAATTATTGCTTTGCAGCCATTGTGGCAAATTCCAGTCATTTTTATATTTCCATATGATATTTGCTGTAAAAAAAATAAATAGTGTAATTAGTATATAAGCAATAACGGGCTTCAGGTAGTCAGCATACCTTTTTTTCTTCACAATTAAAATGGTCAGAGGTATTAAAAGTGACCATACCTCTGACCAGTCAAAAAATAATCTTAACATAGAATCAAAATTGACTTAATTAATTAGGTGCTGCAGGCGGAGAGGGTTTAGATGCATCGCCAGCTGCGCCAAATGTTGGAAATTCAATTGATTTATCGTCATTTACAATCCTGAAACCATAATGTAAATGACCATTCCATGCTCCTATAAGCGGCGTATTATCCCTCGGTATAAAAATAATATGGCTGAAATTAGCTTTTAAGTTTGTTGATGGATTTGGTTCATAAATTTTTTCTTTTATAAAATCCCAGTTCACATAATTATTTCCTATAATTAAATGACTTGGTAATTTTCTTAATGTATCAACTGTTCTAAAATTAACTGGGCCTTCTGCTTCTCCATGAGTTGTACCACCCGATTCTTTTGCAGGATATGCCAACATATCGAGATTTAAAGTATCAACATGTTGATTTTGGAAAAGAAGTTTCAGAATTAATCTGTTGTATTTTGGCGGTGCTGGATTTTTTGCCAATCTTGGGTCTGCCATTATAGTTGCCCTGTCAAGGACAAAACTCTTGTATACCAGGCTATCATAATTTATTAAGGATTTTGTAGCCGTATGTACAACTGGTGTCTCGTTATTACAAGAAAAGACGATTAATGTAATAGTACTAACTGTTAAAATCTGAATATTTTTCCACCAGAAAACATTGCTGATAGAAAATCGGTTTGATAATTTATTTTTCATTTTTTCATTTTTTTAAAGGATTTAAAATATGGCTTTAAGTCTATTAATTCCCCGGGTCTGCTGGTGGAGATGGTTTAAGTTCTTCACCACCAACTAATGCTGCAGCTTCAGAATCTTTGCTGAATAATGATGGAGTTCCCCATGCTACCAAATATGTTATACAATTTGTAAAAGGATCTGTCTGACTATGATTGGGCGTAAAAATCAGGTGGGTATTCGTACCAGCATTTCCTAGATTTAAGTATTGTGCTTTTGAAAATTCAATATCTGCCAAATATATTTTTTTACCGGGAAAACTTGTTGTTAATGGAATCTGTTCAAGAATTATCGGGGGTCTTTTAAGGTAATTATTACTACCTGCTTGTGTAGCAAACCCTTCTATCGCTACATTCCCAGTTGTTGTTCCATCATGACTAAATCTAAAAACAAGTTTTCGGCTATTTAAGCCAGTCGGCGGAGTCCCAAATATTTTACTTAAAGTATCTGCTGATATGGCGAGGTATGCAAATTTGCCACCTTGAAACAGATCTGTACTCGCTACTGCCTCTTTTGAGGGGCCGGTTTCTGTCAAGGTTTGTTTAGCGTCTTTTTTGTCTCCGTTTGTACAACTTGAAATTTTCAACACCGTAAATACGATTAAAAAAAGACTTAATAGCTTCCATCCCTTTTTAAAAACAAAATTTTGGTAGTGCATAAAAAATAATTTTTAGGTGAATAAATGCTGAACTTGTATAAGCATCAAGAGGCGGGATTTTCATTTCTAAATTAGTTATTACAGTTCAAATATCAAATTTCCTTTAATAAAAATGCTGCGTATATCTACGGATTTTTTAAAATCCGTAGATCTGCGTATCTGATTTTTACTGCTTAAAGCAGTACTACGCTTCTACCTGTATAAGTAGGTTATCGTATCGCTGAAAGCTTTACCAGCGTGGTATCTCCCTATATTTTTTTTACGCAG
>JANPEU010000199.1:0-19848 GCA_031423175.1 Bacteroidota bacterium | reverse complement strand
GTAAAATTGAGTTGAGTTGCAAACCGGATGGCACGCATCATTCGTAACGGATCATCGCTGAATGTTTGAACAGCATCTAACGGAGTACGGATAATTTTATTTTTTAAATCCTCTATCCCATTAAACGGGTCAATTAATTTTCCAAAACCCGCCTCACCGGAAAGCAGTTCTTTATTATTTAAACTGATTGCAAACGCATTGATTGTAAAATCGCGGCGAAACTGATCATCTTCCAATGTGCCAGGCAAAATTGCAGGGTTACGTGAGTTAGATTGATAACTTTCTTTTCGGGCTCCTACAAATTCAATATCAAATGCCCCCCCACCCCCCGAAGGGGGGATCAAAGTAGACTCATTACTATTTGTATTTTCTAATTTTATATTAGCAGTTCCAAATGTTTTAAAAAAATTTACCTTAGGTATTGGATTAAATTTTTTTGCAACAGCATTTGCAAGTTCTATTCCATCTCCCAAACAAACGATGTCAACATCTTTTGTATTTCTATTTAAAATTTTATCCCGTACAAAACCACCGATTAAATAGCATGGGTATTCCAATTCCTCAGCAGCCTGAGCGATTTTTTTAAATATGAGTAACTCTTTTTCAGTGCAGTTGATGTCCATACCCTGCAAATATAATTGCAGATATTGAGAAGGTTGAAGGAAGTTCTGCTTTAGTATGTAACTAACTAAATTTTAATTTACCCAGATGCAATAATGCTAAAAGACAGGCATTCAAATGCATGGATTGAAGTATTTCATTATTTCTAATCATTTCTACTAATTTATCAAAAGAAAAAAATTGCAATTGGATATCTTCATGCACATCATGTTGCTGTTCTGTTTTTTCGTAGTTACCATCGGCGATAAATAAATGTGTATAGTTATTCAATATTCCGGGATTGGCTGCCGTTATTCCCAACTCTTTTACCGATGAAAATTTATACCCTGTTTCTTCTTCTAATTCACGCAGTGCTGCTACGGATGCTGATTCATGTTTTTCTGAAAATCCACCGGGTAGTTCCCATAAAACTTCTTCTACCGGATGCCGGTATTGTTTTATAAGCATCACTTTATTATCTACAACGGGAAAAACAATAACCGACATGGGTAGTTCAGCTACATAATAAGCCGGCACAATTTTTCCGTTTGGTTGTTTGCATACATCTTTTCTTAAAACTACATAAGGTTCGTGACGGAATAAATATTCAGATGATAGTGTTTCCCATTTCATATTCTGGTTATTATTTTAAATAATCTAATACTGCATTTGAAATTTTGGTTTCATCTAATTGCTCCAGGCATTTAGGCAAACCATATTGGCAGGTATTTTTCAGACATGGTTCGCAGGGCAGTTGCCCTAATCTTAAAATTGTCCTGTCTTTTTTATTAAATGGCGCAGTTGAATTTTCGTTTCCGGCGCCAAATAAAACGATCAATGGTAAACCAATGGCATTGGCAATATGAGCTGGACCGGAATCGGTACTTAGCATTACAGATGCTCCATTCATTAACAAAGGTAGATCGGTAATATTGGTTGTGCCGGCTTTATTATTTATATTCCCTGAGTTTGGCAAAGCATTTATTACTTCCTGTGTGTATGCAATATCATTGGGCCCGCCGATTAAAATTATCGGTACAGAAATATCTTTTTGCAACTGATTAATAATACGGATTGCTTTTTCTTTAGGTAAACGACGGGAAATTGCTTCTGAATGAATATTGATAATAATTGATTTCGTTTTGGGAGAATTAGAAATAGTTGAAAATTTTAAATCATTTATCAAATATTGCTTGCCTGCAAACTGTTGTAATAAATCTACATATTGCATTGTCCTATGAAGTGATTTATTTTTCTTCAATGCTTTTGTAAGTAAAAAAGACCGGGCTTCATTCCGATATCCTATTCTTCTTTTTGCACCGCTTGCCCAACCCATTAAAGCAGATGAAAAAGAATCAGGTAAAGAAAAAAATAAATCAAATTTATTTTTTTGCTTGATTTGTTTTCCGAAACGATATACACCCCTGACACCCGGAAATTCTGACTTTGAAAAAATAAATTTTGTATTTACCGATGGAAAATAATGAAGTAGGGGCTCTAATTCCTTTTTTACGATTACATGAATTGAAGCAGCTGGATATTCCTTTTGCAATTGTTCAAGAAAAGGAATACTCATAACCATATCTCCAAGCCAGTTGGGCAGACGAACTAATATATTCATAAATAATAAAGATAATTATAACAACCCATTGTAATTAATAAATATAAAATATGGCTAATTCTTATTTTGAGTTGCTATGAAAATATTTGAACCACAATAGACACAATAGGTACATAGAAACACACACATAGATTTCTTTGTATTCTATGTGAAACCCTATGTATCTAAATGGCTATTGTGGTTCAAAAAATGGTTGACAGGATTTTAATGCCCTATACTTATTCATAGTAAAATAGCACCTCAAATTAAGAATTAGCCTAAAATATTGGCAAGATATAATCATCCAAAAAAATTAATGAATTTTGAAAGGGTAAAAAGTATATGCTTAAAATTGATCCGGATGCAGTTCTATTTTTGCTTAATGTGATTTGAGATTATATACCCAAATACTCCTGCTGTAATGTACATTACCAAAGAATAAATTGCAGCGGGTATAGACATTGTACTGTTATTTAATAAGGATGGGGTCAGGGCTATTGTGATAGCTAGTGTCCCATTTCGAATTCCACTTCCCATACTGATTGCGATAGATTGTTTTATTGAAATTTTAAAAAGCCGGGGTATAAAAAAACCTGCCGCCAAACTGATTACATTAAAACTTAGAACCGCCATTCCTGTTTGTTGCCAAAAAGATCCAAGATTTTCTCTTTCTTTAATTACCTGCATTAAAATAAGTGCTAAAAGAAATAAAAGAGAAAATAGTTTAACCGGTTTTTGCAGTTTGACAGCTAATAAAGGATTCTTTTTAAGAACTATCATACCGATAATAACCGGAACCAGTATAATGATAAAAATCTGCAACACTTCCATAAACTGTAGTGGGATGTACCTGCTTTCATCCATAAATACCTGCATAGAAAAATTAACTATAAGAGGGAGGCTAAAAATGCAGAGCAAACTGGCAATAGCAGTAAGTGTGATGCTTAATACAACATCCCCTTTGGCAAGATGACTAAAAAAATTTGATGTAACTCCGCCGGGCGAAGCCGACAACAGAATTAATCCAACTGCAATTTCCGGTGTGAGATTAAATAATTTTGCAATTACAAAACAAACAGCAGGAAGGATGAGCATATGGCAGAGTAATCCAATTATGACAGCTTTTGGATAGATTATAACTCTTGAAAAATCGGCAACAGACAGTGATAAACCCAAGCCAAACATAATAATACCCAAAGCCAGAGGTAATAAGATGCTTAATAATGCAGATGATTCCATGATGAAACAATTTTAATTGGAATAGAATCCATACAAAGTCTTGTCTGGGAAAAAGCCCATTTCCGAATCTGAAGTTTATAGCGTAAATATATCCGTACTAAATGTCTCAATAGCTATTGGAAGGTAAACTGATTTTATGAATTTAGTTTATAAAAATTTTAATCTGAAGTAATGATGTTGATTAGAATTACTTAAGTACAAGGGAACCCCGACGTTTCGGGAAAAACTGTCGTAAGTAAAGATCAATAGAATTACTTCCGCTGGTATCATAATAAAATTTATTTTCGCAAAAAATTATTTTAATAAAATGAAAGAATTAATTCTTGAAGCCTGGAGTAACCGTGAATTGTTGAAAGATGTAAAATACACAGATGCAGTTCGTGCCGTGATTGAAGAAGTGGATAAAGGAAGACTAAGAACTGCAGAGCCTGTTAAGGATAGCTGGCAGGTGAATGAATGGGTGAAGCAAGCAATACTTTTATACTTTGGAATTCAACAAATGCAAACCTGGGATGTGGCTCCGTTTGAATTTTATGACAAGATGCTGTTGAAAAAAAATTACAAAGAACTCGGTGTTCGAGCGGTACCACATGCAGTAGCAAGATATGGTGCATACTTAGCAAAAAATGTAGTGTTGATGCCAAGCTATGTGAATATTGGTGCGTATGTAGATGAAGGCACAATGGTAGATACATGGGCTACGGTTGGCAGTTGTGCTCAGATTGGTAAAGGTGTTCACTTAAGTGGTGGCGTTGGTATTGGTGGAGTACTGGAACCTTTGCAAGCAAGCCCGGTAATAATAGAGGATGGTTGTTTTATTGGCAGCAGATGTATAGTAGTGGAAGGAGTACGAGTAGAAAAGGAAGCGGTATTGGGGGCAAATGTTGTATTGACTCAATCAACAAAAATAATAGATGTAAGCGGTACTATACCAGTAGAAATGAAAGGCATTGTGCCAGCAAGAAGTGTTGTAATTCCCGGCAGCTATACAAAAAAATTTCCTGCTGGTGAATATGGTGTGGGATGTGCTTTGATTATTGGTCAACGTAAAGCAAGCACCGATTTAAAAACGAGTTTGAATGATGCGTTGAGAGATTTTAATGTGAGTGCTTAAAAAAAATCAGATTAAAAAGAAAAAACCCCCGACAGAATCGTCGGGGGTTTTTTGTTAGTAATATTAAAAAGATTATTCTTTTACGATTTTAATATTTGATTCCTTTCCATTCATCTTTACTTTAATCAGGTAAACACCAGCCGTAAAAGAAGAAACATCTAACCGGGTACTTGACTGGTTCGTGTTTTTTTGTACAACCATTCTTCCAAACATATCAAACACACGGATATCTGCTAGTCCAACTATATCAGGAATATTTATGGTTACCATTTTACTTACCGGGTTAGGGTAAGCATTAATTCTGCTGTTAACAATAAGTTGATCTTCACCAATAGTAGCCGTACCCGTACTAACTCTTAATGTATAGCAGAGGGTTGTATTACTTGCATTTCCTTTAGGATATACTCTTGCATAATAATCACCCACAGCTACTGTAATACTGATGGATTCATCGGTCGTACCATTATTAGTAGATCTTCCAATTCTAGTTCCTGCTGAATTCAACAAGTCAAGTTGATAATTAGCAGGTAATGTAGTAAGTGATACAGTGATAGTTCCGCTTGTTGTAATTTGGAAACGATAATAATCATTATCACCTATTGGGTTGATTTTGCCTTTTATATCGGTATTCAATGAAATCAAAGCAGCGCCGCCGGTAGTTCCATTTGTACTATTATCTTCTACACTTTGACAACCGGTTGGCGGAGTTGCAGCGGTAGTAAACTGTGCCTGAGAAAAAGTGCTACTGCTGCTTGCACAATTTGTTTTTACTCTCCAATCGTACAAAGTAGATGCGAATAATCCAGACAGGGTTACTGTAGTAGAAGTAGTACCCGTAGCTGCATTATCCCAAAGTGCATCTGCATTTCTTTTATATTCTACATCATAAGAAACTGCTCCACTAACAGCGGTCCAGCTAACAATAGCACTGTTAGTAGTAATAGCAGCTGACGTTAAACTGCCTGGGGCATTACAAGTACCCGGTGTGCAGCCAACAAAACTCAATGTTTGATCAGTTCTTGAATTGGAAGAACCTTGAGATGCACCAACACCCATACCTCTTCTTGCAAAAGCATTCATAATGGCGCAGTTATATTGCCCACCAAAAAAGAGTGCATCTGCTTGTAAGATGGCGTCACGTCCATCAATAAATCCCGGACTGCAAGGTTGTAAACGCATTCCTTCTGTAACCAATTTTAATGCAATTGCATTACCACCATTAGCGCCAATATTATGCAGGCTTGGATTGATTCCTGCTGTTTGAATTATTTCCCATGTCATATCCCAAAGTGCAGTACACCAGATTGTACCTACACCATGTGGTACAGCTACTGTTGAAAGGTTTCCATATGTCAAGGGATTTACTGCCATATCTGTAGTGTATCTGTATTGACGAATACCAAGTCCGGTAATTGGTTGGTTTAATGCATAAGTTCCAATACCACGAGGTTTGCTAAATCCATCTTCTGGCACTGCTGATGCCCAATCATGTGTCATCATCAATGCAAAATAATCGCTCCAGCCCTCACCCATTTGTTCAATATTAGATAAACATCCGCTGCCGGTTCCTGTCATCCTGTTACTGATACCATGTGTATATTCATGAATAACGATTCCGTTGTCAACATCACCATCACGATCTGGAGTAGGTGCTGTCCATAAGTACATCTGCATTTTGCCACGGCCACCATCAGCAGGTGTAGAAAAATTTGCATTATTAGTTCCGCCTCCGTCCTGTGCTTCTGCCAAAACATAATCGGCACCTGCACCACCTCGGCCCTGGTTATCATTCTGAAAATTTCTCGCTGATTCAGTAAATCCATAGATATAAGCAAGATCATGAACCAGGTTATTCCAGTAAAAAAGATTGGTTGTATTAAATTGCTGATTGGGTGCAGGTGTAGTTATTATTGGCTCCAGTGTATAATTGGGAGTAAAATCAAAAGTCAAATCAGGTTGAGCGGTTGAAGAATTAGCAGATAACCCCGGGAGATTAGTATTATTCCTGTCTTCATAGGCATATACATTGTTACCCCTTGTGTTGCTATAATGTGTTGTGCCATCATTATGCCATCCCAGCGATGTGGAATTTCCGGGGGCAAGTGTCCATGGGTTTGTTCGCAATGCATGTCCACCACCGGGATGTATCGGACTTTCCGCAGGATAAGGAATAACCCTATAAGAAGAATTATTTACAACAAATGGCTGATAAATTTTAAATTCTTTCTTTTTTTCAATGAGCTGAACATAATTTTTAATTTTTTCTTTTTCCACATGCTTATTTATATGTTCGTCTATTGAATGATCTTTTTTATCCCAATTACAATAAACAGTAAGGTTTTCTTTATTAATGATTTTATTAGTGGCGGCATCCACTCGTATAAGCCAGTAATCAGAACTATTGAGTGGCGCAATAAATATCTGCCATGCTAATTTCATTTCATTCCCATCATCAACAGGCAACCAAATAAGTTCAGCAGTAATTTTTTCAACTGACACATTTAAATTTCCATACTCAATCTTTTTTCCTTTGCTGGTAATTTTTTGAGGCACAATCGTAATTGCCGCATTCAGTTTACATTCTGCCATAGCTGTTTGCAGTGCACTTTCAGAAGATACTACTGGAACAGGGCTTACTTTACTAACCCGTTGTTCAAACAGGTCAATACGACTACCTGTCTTAGAAACCAGTTGATCGTTTTTAAAAGCAAGAACATTCAGCTGGTTATAAACTGGTATCCCTTGATAACTCTGCTGCAGATAAAGCATGCGGATATTTGTTCCGGGAATAATATAGGTGTTTGCCACAATTGAATTGTCCAGATCGCTTTGCGACAGACCAATAACTGATTTATTATTTCCTGCAAGATTCATAGCTAGTTTAGTTTCTGAATCGCTAACCTGTGCATTTGCAGAAAAAATTAATGTAAGCAATAAAAAAAATAATGAAAATTTTCTCATAATCGTTTTGTTTTGGTTTGATAATAGACTAAATAATTTTCCTGATAAAATAAAATTTTGAGAAGATATTGGGGCGGAATTAAAGTAGATATTATTAGAAAAGTTAAGGATGATTTTTATAACAAAAAAATTTTTATTAAAGAAATCAGTCCAGGAATATCAAAATTTTTTTTGTAGGTAAAAACACGTCTGCATTTTATTTAAACCCGGAGCATTGGTAATTGTTTTTTAAAATTATTCTGTTTTACTTCTATCTTTGGCGACCTGAAAAAGCCCGGGTGGCGAAATTGGTAGACGCACTGCCTTCAGGTGGCAGCGTTCGCAAGGATGTGCTGGTTCGAATCCAGTCCCGGGCACGATAAAAGGTTATCTCGCAAATTTCAGAGATAGCCTTTTATTATTACGATCAACGATTGAATTTCAGATAAAACAATTTTACGAATCTCTTACTCCTTCTTGTTATTCATTATCATCCATCGTGCGGTTTCATAAAATGCAGTTGTAAAAACCGAAAGTTTTTTCTGAATCGAATCCTGTTGTGCTTTTGAATAATTTCCGGCATTGCCACTTGATGGCATTATTTGTTCATCCGGAAACTCCAGATTTTTTACAAAATAAAAATCATCAGTTACCATTCCAATTTTTCCGGATGTGCTGGTGATGAATGCGAAGTTTTTTCTCTTTGTTGTGTCCAATAAATCTCTGCCCAGTGTAGTGTTTACATATCGCTGATGCACCATACCAGCAATTGTGGGCAACACATCTATCTGCGAAACCACTTCATTTCTTTTTTGTGGTAGTAACAAATGTGGAGCATAAAATAATAAAGGCACATGTTCGTCTGTTAGCCTCATCTCTGTCCAGGCAGTTGGATATAGGGCCGAAGCATCACCTGCTACACCATGGTCGCCAACAAAAACGAAAATGGTGTTATGAAAATAATTTTCTGCAGAAGCAGCACTCATAAAATTTTTAAAACAATAATCAGCATAGCGAAATGAGTTGAATTCACTTAAAGATTCAAATCCATATTTTTTCAAGTCGGTTTCACTAACTGTAATTTTTTCGAAATCCGTTTCCGCATCCGGTATCATAAACGGACGATGATTATCGGCTGTTTGTATTATTGCAAAAAATGGTTTCAATTGTTGCCTGAAAGTAGCATTGGCTTCCTGAAAAAGGTTTTTATCACTAATACCCCAAACATTTACTTTGGGTGACTTTAATTTTCCTTCGGTAAACATTTGCAAGCCATCAATATTTTTTAGCAAGCCATTAAAATTGCTGAACTCAGGATTGCCGCCTAAAAAATAAAATTTTTCATAACCCGCAAAATCATTTATGATGGTACGTTGCTTAACTGCCATCGAATCTCTGGTTGAAAATTTAAAATTTTGTGCATCGGGAATACCTGTAATGATTGCAAACAACCCCCTTGCTGTAGAAAAATGCGGGCTAAAACATCTTTCAAAAAAAATTCCGTTTTTACTTAATGAATCAAAAAAAGGGGTTGTATTTAGTGGATTGCCACTCATTGTACTCTTATACATACTAAAACTTTCACAGAGAACTAAAACAATATTAGGCCTGCTTTCTAATGAAGTACTACCGGGTAAAATTTCGCGGCTATATTTTAAATCGCTGTTCAACTTCAGTTGCATCCATTCTTCCATTACCGGTATTGCCTTCCTGGCTTCTATTTCATTAAATGCATGTTTGCGACCTTTGAGTGTACTGAAAAAATTTTGAAGAGGATTGATAGCAACATAGGATTTGAAGCTATCCCTGAATTTAAAACTGTCACTTCGTTTTAACGGGGACCAAGTTAAACTTCCGTAAATAAATAAACAAAGAATAAAAGCAGCTATTGTAAAAAACTTCCGGCGGTAAGGAATTCCTTTCCCATCCGTACTCTTTATCACCTGCCAATGACTTTTATGAAACATCCACCGGAATAAGAGTACGGCAATTATCAGCCCCAGTATCATCCACACCAACGGATAAGTTTGCCACATCATTTGTAATGAGATGCCAGGGTCTTCGGCAAAATTCATAGCTCCTGCATCAAGCGGCGTTTGATTGTAAGAAAAATTTCCAAATCCTGCTGCAAAAAAGAAGAAAAGAAAAAAAGTAATGATTGCCAGATACCATGTCCACCCTATTTTATTTTTAAGCGAAAAAAATGGAGACCATTCCCGTTTCATACTTAGTAAAACAATTGGTAGTAATACAATTGAAATCCATCGAAGATCGTATCGCAGTCCCATAAAAAAAGATGGAAGTACATCTGTAAAAGGAAAAGAAGCAGGCTTAAATGCAAAAAAGATTACCAACCGGTACAAAGTGAAAATTAAAAGAAAAATCAGGAACAGGTTTATCACCCAGCGGATTGTTTTTGGTATTTTAAAACGGGTGAACATATTTTAGAATATGATTTTGAGGAATGCAAAGTAAAATTAAATCGGGAGTTTATCCAATCTTTCAATCCGCTTGTTTTGCCTCTACTGTATTACATTTGCAACCACCAACAATGCTAAATTTTTTTTTAAATAGATTACTTGACTCCGACCGCTGGTTGTTTAAAAAAATAAACAGCGAATGGACTAATACTTTTTTTGACAGTTTACTTCCCTTTATGCGGGAATCGTTGCATTGGGCACCACTCTATATTTTCTTATTTGTATTCATCACTCTTAATTTTAAAAATGGCTGGTGGTGGGCTTTGTTTTTTATCTGTACTGTTTCATTAACCGATATGACGGGTACTTATTTATTCAAATATAATTTTGAACGTCTGCGCCCTTGTTTGGATCCCGATTTTTATACTCAGGTACGCTTGGTACTCAACAGATGCAGTGGCGGATTTAGTTTTATCAGCAATCATGCAGCCAATCATTTTGGCATGACTGCTTTTGCTTTTTTTACATTTAAAAATCATTTTACTTCCAGATGGTTTAAATTAATTTTTCTATGGCCTGCGTTAATTGCGTATGCACAGGTATATATCGGAGTACATTATCCGCTTGACGTTATCTGTGGCTCCTTAGTCGGTTTGCTTATAGGGTTTCTTGTCTCCCGTTTTTTCAATAAGCGCTACGGAATTGCTATCTTCGATAAATAACCTAATAATAGATGGAATTATTTATACTGCTCTTTCTTATTTTTATTAACGCCCTTTTAGTAATGAGTGAAATTGCGCTTGTTTCAGCAAGAAAATCTCGACTGGAAAGTATGGCTGAGCAAGGCGATGAAAGGGCACGTAAAGCACTGGAACTTGCAAACACTCCTGAAGTTTTTTTATCTGCTGTGCAAATCGGGATTACGCTGATTGCAATCTTAACCGGTGTGTACTCTGGAGAACGATTCAGTGTTTCCTTGACACCAGTAATTGCAAAAATTCCTTTTCTGGAACCTTTTGCTGAAAATATTGCTTTGGCAATTGTTGTAGTCATTGTCACTTTTCTTACTATTATTTTTGGTGAGCTAATTCCGAAACAAATTGGATTATTAAAAGCAGAAAAAATTGCCAAAGCCGTTGCCGGACCGGTGAAAGCTGTTGCAAGGTTTACCCATCCGATAGTCTGGCTATTGAATAAAATAAGCCTTGTTTTCTTTCGCATTTTTAATATTAAAAAAAGCAGTGATGATGCAATAACAGAAGAAGAAATTAAAACCATGATTACCGAAGGAGCCGAAGCCGGCACCATTGATGAAGCCGAGCAGGAAATTATTGAACGGGTATTTCATCTCGGCGATCGGAATATTACATCCCTGATGACACACCGAAGTGATATTGTTTGGTTAGGTGTAAATGATTCTGAAGAAAAGATTAAAGAAAAAATTTTAAAAGAAACACATTCGGTTTATCCGATCTGCGATGGTGATATTGACAACCTGAAAGGTGTTGTATCTATAAAAGATCTGTATGTAACAGATGATATGACTTTGTTTAAAGAAATTATGCAGCCTGCATTATTTGTTCCGGAAAATAATTCGCCGTACCAGGTTCTGGAGAAATTTAAAGAATCAAAAATTCATACTTGCTTTATTGTAGATGAATATGGAAGTGTACTGGGTATGATAACCATCAATGATATATTGGAAGCCATCGTTGGTGAAATGCCACAACCCGATGTAGCCGATTATGAAATTATTTTGCGTGATGATGGAAGCTACCTGGTGGATGGTCAAATTCCTTTCTATGATTTTTTAGTACGATTTGAAAAAGCGGAATGGATGAATGAAGGTGAACATGAATTTGATACACTGGCAGGATTTATTTTACATGAGTTGGAACATATACCCAAGACCGGTGAAAAATTTGAATGGAAAGGCTTTGCTATTGAAATATTGGATATGGACGGGCATCGGATAGATAAAGTAATGGTGAAAATAAGTGCGGCGTTGCGTGAAGGACTGGAATAGTTGCAGGTAGTTAGTAAGCTCGTTTATATTTTAATATTTCTAAAATAGTTGGGAAATTTATCATATAGCAATTCTATTTTTCTATAGGATTGCTTAATTAATCACAAACTTAAAACTCAAAGTCCGCCTGTTTCGCCGGATACTCCAGCTTTGTACTTTTCCTGTTTCCATTTACAATTACATGTACGATTTCAATCTGATCATCAAATAGATCGTGCATAAGACTATTGGTGATTGAAATTTTTTTTACCGACGCAATATTGGGCACTTCTAAGTAAGAATAAATTACAACATCCTCTTTTTCAAAACCAACAAAACTTAACGTAACCGGTTTCCCATCTAACGTAATAACAAGATGATTGTTGATATAATTTGAAATGAGTTTATTATTATCAGATTCTTTTTTCTCATTCGTTAAATCTACCCTTACTTTATTGTTAGTCTTTGTAAGTGTAGTTTCAAAATCATCCCAGAAAATTTTACAGGTAATTTCCAAATTTTTATCAGCTGCATTATGTACAATTTCCACCGTACTTAAATGAATTGGGTGAATATTTATTTTCGGAGTATTAACCTTGGATGCGGTATTTCCCGGATTTAAAAACAATCCGAGGCTCAATACCGGAATTGTCCACCATTTATAGAGCAATATTACCATTAAGCAAATTATTTTTTTCAACCACAAAACTCTGCTTTATTTTGATGCCCTGATCGGGTTGCCTGTTAAAATTATTCAAACGGCAATCATTAGTTTTTTTATATGAGTGATTTTTCATTTTATTTCAAATTTGGTTGGGGACACATTATCAGTAAAGAGGCGATGGATCATCAGCTTTTTATTCTGGCTCTTGCTGCAATTTATATATTGAAAGACTGGAAACAGGTTCTTGTTTTGATTACAGCTTTTACCATCGGTCATTCTCTGACATTATTTTTAAGTGTAAAAGAATTGGTAACTATCAGCAGCAAATGGGTAGAATTTTTAATTCCCTGCACCATTGTTATTACAGCGTTCAGCAATTTATTTCAAAAAAAATTTACGCCTAAGAGTATCCGTATCAATTATTTTCTTGCATTGTTCTTTGGGTTGATTCATGGCTTGGGCTTTGCAAATAATATCCGCATGGCACTGGCCAGTGATCAGAGTTTGGGTTGGGGGCTTTTTGGCTTTAACCTGGGGTTGGAAGCCGGACAAATAATAGTAGTCTTGCTGATATTAAGTTTGGCATATATTGTTCTCAATATTATAAAAGCAAACAGAAGAGAATGGGTAATATTCGCATCAGCTTGTGCTTTTAGTGTTGGATTAATAACTGCCATTGAAAGATGGCCTTTTTAAAATTAGTTTTCATCAAATAAGTAAACAAGGTTCTGATATTTATAAAAAACAAAACAAAATGAAACGGATTCTATTATTTTTCTATGTATGTTTTGCAATAGCCAATATTACTTTGGCACAAAACATTCAAAACAATTCAGCAAGTAACCATGCCAATAAATTTGAACAGTTGGGAACTACTTTGCCTACACCAAATGAATACCGCACTGCAAGTGGTGCACCCGGTACCAAGTATTGGCAGATGCGGGCAGACTATGACATTAAATGCGAATTGGACGAAGTCAATAATATATTGATTGGCTCCGAAACCATTACCTATTTTAATAATAGCCCTGATGTACTAAGTTATTTATGGCTGCAGCTGGATGAAAACCAGCACAGTACTAAAAATAATGCAGACTATCAAAACATTAACCCAATGGGTGCACAGGCAACCGATAAATCGCTTGACCGTGCCGTAGAAAGAAGAACTGATAATGGTTATGGTTTTAATATTACCAAATTAACAGACATAATGGGTAAACCTTTAAACTATGTTATTAATAAAACAATGATGAAAGTTGATCTTTCAACTCCATTAAAACCCGGGCAAAAAATTTCTTTTAACCTAAATTGGAATTATAAATTAGCAAATCGTGGAGACTTCTTACGTTTTGGTGGTGCAAGAGGTGGTTATGAAAATTTTCCGGAAGACAATAATAATAATTACACAATTACGCAATGGTATCCACGTATGTGTAAGTATGGTGATGAAATTGGCTGGCAAAATCATCAGTTCACTGGTACAGGTGAATTTACTTTAAGCTTTGGAAATTTTAAAGTACAAATGACTGTACCTGCCGATCATATAGTTGGCGGTACAGGAGAATGTCAGAATTATGCAGCGGTTCTTTCTCCAACACAGATGACAAGATGGAATAAAGCTAAAACAGCAATAGAACCCGTACAGATTGTAACGCTAGATGAGGCACTGAATGCCTCTAAACAATCCGCAGGATCCGGTGGAAAGAGCAGCAATAAAAAAACGTGGATTTATAAAGCTGATAATGTCCGGGACTTTGCATGGACTAGCTCCAGAAGGTTTGTTTGGGATGCAATGCAAACAGATGTAATGGGTAAAAAAGTAATGTCAATGAGTTATTATGCAAAAGAGGCATACCCTATTTACAGTAAGTTTTCTACCAAAGCAGTTGCTCATACAATAAAAACCTATTCCAAATTTTCCATCCCGTATCCATATCCGGTTGCCATAAGTGTAGAAGGTAACCAGGGAATGGAGTATCCGATGATTTCTTTTAACCCCGGTCGGGCAGAAAAAGATGGCAGCTATAATGAAGGTGCAAAGAACGCTGCCATTTTTGTTATCATCCACGAAGTAGGTCATACATTTTTTCCAATGATTATTAATAGCGATGAGAGACAATGGACCTGGATGGATGAAGGATTAAATTCTTACATGCAATACCTGACACAAGAACTTTGGGATAATAAATTTCCATCCAATGGTGGCCCGCCATTTACCATAACGGATTATATGAAATTGCCAAAGGAACAATTGGAACCAATCATGACCAATTCTGAAAACATAAATAATTTTGGTGCCAATGCTTACTCAAAAGTTGCAACTGGTTTAAATATATTAAGGGAAACAATTGTGGGTCGTGAATTATTTGACAATGCATTCCGTGAATACTCAAAACGCTGGGCTTTTAAACATCCAACACCGGCTGATTTATTCCGCACACTGGAAGATGCAACCGGCGAAGACCTCGATTGGTTTTGGAGAGGTTGGTTCTATGGAACAGATGCATGTGATATTTCGATTGATACCATCCGCCATGCGAAAGCGGATGTCACTGCAATACCTGCTCAACTAAATGATACGATTGTTTACAGGCCATTACAAAAACCACAGGTAAATTCTTTTGAAGACCTTTCAAAAATTCGTAACAAACAAGACAAGAATATTGTGTTTGAAACTGATAAAGATAAATCGCTTCGTGATTTTTACTGGGATTACGATCGTGAAAACCAAAAATATGATACTACGAAATATGCTATGCTAATAAGAGCACAAACAGAAGCATTGGATGAAGAAGGCAGACAGAAATATGCTGATAAAAATATGTATGAAATTACTTTTAGCAATAAAGGCGGTTTAGTAATGCCTATTATTCTTGAATGGACCTATAAAGACGGAACAAAAGAAATAGAAAGAATTCCTGCGCAGGTTTGGCGTAAGAATGAAAAGAAAGTGATTAAAACTTTTGTGAAAGACAAAGAAGTGGCTTCCGTAAAATTAGATCCATACAAAGAAACAGCTGATATAGATGAAAGCAATAATACCTATGGAAATATAAAAGAGCCAAGCAAGTTCAAAGTATTTAAACAAAAACAAGGTGTAACTCCAGCACCGGGCATTAATCCTATGCAAAAGGCAATGGAGAAAAAAGCGTTTTAAAAAACCGGGTTAATAAGTATATCAAGCTGCTTCAATTTATTTTGGAGCAGCTTTTTTTTGTATAAATGAAATTCAGATTAGTTTTGAATTTTATTATTAATCATCCCCCGTCGGAGTCTTGTTAGGAATGACAAGATTTTGAGGATTTGATGATTTATTATATACTCGAGGTTATTTGTTCATTCATTTTTTCTCACTACTTCATAATAATCTTGTAATGCTAAGTCACGAAGCATTTCTGAGTCTTTAATTCATAAAATGAATTCAACATTTTTGAGTCCCATCTTTCGAGAACAAAAAGGATAATCAAACAATTGGAGTCTTGTCATGCTGAGGCACGAAGCATCTCAGAGTCTTGAATTCATAAAATGAATTTCAACATTTTTGAGTCCATGCTTTCGAATACTAAAAGAATATTCAAACAATTGGAGTCTTGTCATGCTGAGGCACGAAGCATCTCTGAGGCTTCAAATATTGAACCCCTGTTGAATTAAAATACATTCCCTTTTCAATTTCTCTGAGATTCCTCTCCGCCGATGGCGGACTCGGAATGACAACACAGTGCTTGTTTCTATTTTCAAACTAAAACAATGACTACCCGTGCTCTTGTTTTCCGTTTAAATAAAACATACTCACCCGTTAAATAGTATTTGCTTATTTCCCTTAGATTTGAACCCGACGAGTCCAAAAAATATTTTCAATAAAATAAATAAATACATGAAAAATTTCTTTCCTCTTCTCCTTATGATTTGTATTGCATCAAACATTACATCACAAAACATAAATAATAATACCGGCAGTAACCATGGCAATAAGTTTGAACAATTGGGTAGTACACTTCCCACACCAAACGAATACCGGACTGCAGCAGGAGCACCCGGACCTAAGTATTGGCAACAACGAGTGGATTATGATATGCAATGCGAATTGGATGAAAAAAATTTGAGACTCAACGGAAGTGAAACAGTAACGTATTTTAATAACTCATCCGAAGTGTTAAGTTATCTCTGGTTGCAGTTAGACGAAAACGAACATAGCTCGGTTAACAATGCCAACTACCAAACAAGTAACCCGATGAGCAACCGGACCAGCCCGCAACAACTCGATAGAATAATTGAAAGCAAATCGGATAATGGCTATGGCTTTAATATATTAAAATTAACAGATGCATTGGGCAAACCACTCAGCTATACGATTAACAGAACAATGATGCGTATAGAATTACCTGCTCCATTAAAAGCCGGACAAAAATTTATTTTCAAATTAAACTGGAATTATAAAATTTCTGATCGTAATATTTATGCTGGCCGGGGTGGTTACGAATATTTTCCAGAAGATGGAAACCATCTTTTTACCATGTCCCAATTTTATCCCCGTCTTTGTGTGTATAGTGATTTCAAAGGTTGGCAAAATCAACAGTTTACAGGACGTGGCGAGTTTGCTGTATCGTTTGGAAATTTTAAAGTGGCTATGACAGTACCTGCCGATCATGTTATCATGTCAACCGGCGAATGTCAAAACTATGCAGCCGTACTTTCTCCGGCACAATTAGCCAGATGGACAAAAGCACAAGTATCATCCGAACCGGTAGAAGTAGTAACATTAGATGAAGCGAAAACAGCAGAAAAACAAAAGAGTGAAAAAAAGAAAACATGGATTTTTAAAGCAGAAAATGTCCGTGATTTTGCCTGGGGTAGTTCCAGGAAATTTATTTGGGATGCTATGGCTACAAAAATTGCCGGTAAAAGAGTGATGTGCATGAGTGGTTATTTAAAAGAATCTTATGCGTTGTACAGAAGATACTCTTCCAAAGTTGTAGAGCATACTATTAAAACGTATTCTGACTTTACGATTCCTTATCCGTATCCGGTTGCGCAAAGTATTGAAGCTGCCAGCGGAATGGAATACCCGATGATCTGTTTTAATAATGGCAGAACAGAAAAAGACGGAACCTATACAGAAAGAACGAAAAACGGAATGATAGGTGTGATAATTCATGAAGTAGGACATAACTTTTTCCCAATGATAATTAACAGTGATGAAAGACAATGGAGTTGGATGGATGAAGGATTAAATTCATTTGTACAATCTCTTGCACAAGGTACCTGGGATAATAAAATGCCAACTGGACGTGGTCCGGCAGGATTGATTACTGACTATATGAAGTTGCCAAAAGACCAGTTAGAACCTATTATGAGCAACAGCGATAATATTATTCAGTTTGGTAGCAATGCCTATGCAAAACCAGCAGCAGGTTTAACCATATTAAGAGAAACAATTATGGGTCGTGAGTTATTTGATTATGCTTTTAAAGAATATGCAAAACGTTGGGCATTTAAACATCCCGAACCTGCTGATCTTTTCCGTACACTGGAAGACGCAAGTGGTGAAGACCTCGACTGGTTTTGGAGAGGATGGTTTTATAGTACTGAAGTTTGTGATATATCTATTGATTCTATAAAACATGCAAAGCCGGATTTAGATGCAGTAGCCCCGGCAACAAAAGAAACAATCATAAAGCAATCTATTGCAAAGCCTGTGGAGCCAGCTTATGATGATATAGCCCGAATAAGAAACCGCGATGATAAAAAAATAATATTTAAGACAGATGCTGACACCAGTTTACGTGATTTTTACTGGAGATACGATCGTGGAATTGAAAAATATGATACCAGTAAATTTGAAATAAAAATACCAGCAGGCAAACCCGAAGGTTTGACTGCTGAAGAGAAAGAAAAATATGCAAATAAAAACATGTACGAAGTTAGTTTCAGCAACAAAGGTGGTTTGCCTATGCCAATCATCATTGAATGGACTTATAAAGATGGAACTAAAGAAATAGAAAAAATTCCTGCACAGGTATGGAGATATAATGAAAGTAAAGTAGTTAAAACTTTTACAAAGGATAAAGAAGTGGCTTCTGTAAAACTGGACCCCTACAGGGAAACAGCTGATATTGATGAAGCGAATAACAGTTGGAATACAATTGCTGCACCGTCTAAGTTTTCTATTTTTAAAGGAAGACAAGCCGGTGGCCCAAGAGGTGGGGGTGGACAGGGAAATAACCCCATGCAAAAAGCTGAAGAAAAAAAGAAGGCATTTTAATTTTTCAAAACTATTTTAAATAAAAGAAAAGCATCCCCTGATTGCGGGATGCTTTTCTTTTTAATATCTTTCAAGTATGAAATTTATTACCATTTTTATTATTGCATTTTTTTCTTTGACCGAATCAAACGCAGGTATTGTAGATACAATTATTGTCCGAAGTAATGCAATGAATAAGGATATAAAATGTGTAGTGATAAAACCTGACAGTTATAGAAAGCAGAAAAAAATGAATTTCCCGGTTATCTATTTATTACACGGCTACAGTGGTAATTACGCCAACTGGATTAAACAAGTACCGGAATTGAAAAAACATGCAGATGTATTTCAATTGATAATTGTTTGCCCCGATGGAGATTTCAGCAGTTGGTATATAAACAGCCCGGTAGACAGTACATTGAAATATGAAACGTATATAAGCAAAGAAGTGCCGGAAGCAATTGATAAATTGTATAGAACTGTTTCAAATAAAAAAGGAAGAGCTATCACGGGGTTAAGCATGGGCGGGCATGGCGGATTATTTCTTGGCTTCAGGCATCCTGATATATTTGGCGCATTTGGAAGTATGAGCGGTGGTGTTGATTTAAGACCTTTTCCCAATAATTGGCAGCTTGCAAAAAAATTAGGTGATACAATTACGAACGCAGAAAACTGGAAAACTTATTCAGTAATAAATGTCATTGAAAATTTTCAAAACAATTCTTCAAAAATTATAATTGATTGTGGTACCGAAGATTTCTTTTATGCCGTAAACAAAGCCTTACATGAAAAAATGCTGAAGTTGAAAATTAAACATGATTATATTGAACGCCCCGGCATTCATGATTGGAATTATTGGACAAATGCAATTAAATACCAACTGCTATTTTTTAAAAATTATTTTGATAGTAAGTAAGAACTATTAAATATATAAGTCCATTCAACTAATCAACCAATCAACCAATCAACCAATCAACCAATCAACCAATCAACCAATCAACCAATCAACCAATCAACTAATCAAC
>JANPEU010000198.1:0-9506 GCA_031423175.1 Bacteroidota bacterium | reverse complement strand
TGAGACAGGGCTTAAACTATGCTGTAAATTACTGCATTTTATTTTATGTAAAAAGTTCTTAGGTTTGGTAAATTAAGATTTAACGGAACGACACTAAGTTGGTATTGATAATTCTTTGCGAACTTAAGTATTAATATTTTGCGGCTTTGCGAGAAATGTTTTAGCGAAAACTAATCAAACTTATTTTCCCAACCTTCTCTTTTCATCTTCTCCACCTTTTCCAGTACATCTGTATTTAAAGAGTTTTTATATTCAGTAACTTTTTTAGAAACTACTTCATCTGATGTGCCTAAAATTTCGGCAGCAAGGATGCCTGCATTTTTTGCAGAGTTTAGTGCAACAGTACCAACCGGTACACCATTTGGCATTTGCAAAATGGAAAGGACAGAATCCCATCCATCTATACTGTTTGATGATTTGATTGGAACTCCAATAACAGGAAGTGGTGTAATAGATGCAACCATGCCTGGTAAATGAGCTGCGCCGCCTGCACCGGCTATGATAACTTTTAATCCTCTTTCTTTTGCTTTTTGTGCATACTCAACCATGCGTAAGGGAGTTCGGTGTGCCGATACAACAGTTACTTCATGTGCAATATCAAATTGTTTGAGAATATCTGATGCTGCCTGCATGATATGCAGATCGCTGTCGCTGCCCATTATGATGCCTACAAGTGGATTCATTTGGCAAAGAAACGGTAAAAATTCTTTTCTCGCAAAGTCGCAAAGATTTTATACAAAAGACCGCAAAAAATATAAGGACACTCTTTGCGTCTTTGCGAATACTTAGTTGCTTTGCGTGAAATAAAACTATTTAACCAAATCTCCTTTCAACCGCATCAATTCAGTTTCTGCAAGTTTAGTATTGTACCTCGCGGCTATTAATCTGTTGTATGCATCTTCCAGACTTTTTTGAGCTTCTCTTAATTGAAGATAAGTTGCAGAACCCAGTTTGTAAGTTTCAAGAATGATTGATACATTTTCTTTTGCTAAAAGAATATTTGATTCTTCAAGTGTCAATGCTTTTTTCTGGAGCTCATAATCTTTGAAAGCATTCAGCACACCAAGATTCAACAGCGATTTTTGGTTGGTTAAAACAAGTTGTTGGTAACTGATGTTCAAGGTAGCCTGCTTAATTAAGCGGTTATTGTTACGATTGTTCAGAATGGGAAGCTGTGCTGTAAATCCATAATTAAACCCTCTGTTCCTGTTAAAAATAGGAAGGGCCGGGTTCAATGCAATATCATTATTAGTGCGGCTGAAGTTATAAGCAGAATTAAAAGAGAGGGTTGGAAGTCGTTCAGCTTTTCTTTCTTTGAGTGTAAGATTCGCAATATCAATATTTTTTTTCAGTATCTGCAGCGATGGATTCGTCTTGTCAAGACTGTTTTGAATTTCGCCCAGAGAAAGTTTTGTATTGATGGGGATTGAATCACTTACATCGTATTCAGATCCTGCAACAACATTCATATATTGATTCAATGATTCTTTTAATTGCTGAATTAAAGTTTCCTGGAGCAACTGGGCGGCTTTCTGCGCATTGAGATCTACTTTGCTTTGCAAAACATCGGGTTTTGCACCTACACCAATATCCAGTTTTCGTTGAGAAAGATCTACTCTTGTCTGGCTGATACTCATCTGTTCTTCGATTGCTTTCAGTTGTTGTTTCTGTCGAACGATATTATAATAATTATTGACAACATCGGCAACTGTGTTTATTACCTGGTTTTTTATTCCTAACTCGCCAAGACGAATTAATTCTGAAGCTTTTTCCCTTGTTACAAACATTTTCATGCCGTCAAACAGTGTCCAGTTAAGTGTAACTGATCCGGTATAACTATTCGTTTTTACATCACCTTCTCTTTTTGTTCCATTGTTAAAATCCTGCCGCTGATTGTTAGCTATCCAGTTAGCTCCGCTTGCTGCATTTAATCGTGGAAGAAAAACTGCATTGCGGTAAGAATAATCTAATGCAGCAACAGCAGAATCATTTTTTGATAGCAGGATATCGTAATTATTTTTTAGTGCAGTAGCAATAGCATCTTCCAGTGTCAATACTTTTTGCGCCTGTAATGAATAACCAAACAGGAGGGAAGCTGAATAGAGAACTGAACGTACAAGAGTGCGATGCAAGTAAAGCTTCATAGCAATAATATTGCCTGGTTCAAAAAAATTAATCATGTGCTTCTTTCATATCTGCAAGTGAAATTTCAGAATCAAAATCACTTGCTTTCTTTTTTGATGATAAATAAGAATACAACGCCGGAACTACATACAATGTAAGTATCAGCGAAAATAACATACCGCCAACAATAACAATACCAAGCGGGATCCGGCTTTTACCTGCAGATCCAATTGCCATCGCAATGGGTAATGCGCCCAGCGTAGTAGCAAGTGTTGTCATTAAAATTGGACGTAGCCTTGCAACTGCTGCATCAATTGCTGCCGGAATTTTCTTTTCGCCTCTTCTTCTTTTCTGATTGGCAAACTCAACAATCAGGATACCATTCTTGGTAACTAATCCTATCAGCATAATAATTCCTATCTGGGAAAAAATATTAAGTGTTTGCCCGAATAATTGTAAACTGATAACAGCACCGGCTAATGCAAGCGGAACCGTAATCATAATGATAAACGGATCAATAAAACTTTCAAACTGGGCAGCCAGTACGAGGAAGATTAAAATCAATGCAACAATAAATGCAAAGGATGTATTGGAAGAACTTTCTTTGAAATCAAGTGATGCCCCGCTTAATGCAGTATTAAAGGATTCATCCAGCACTTTTTTCCCGATACGTTCCATTTCATTTATTCCATCGCCCAATGCCATACCGGGTGCCAGGCCTGCAGAAATGGTGGCACTTTTAAACCGGTTGAAATGATAAATCGTTGGAGGGTTTGCTGACTCTTCCATCTTAACGATGTTGTCTAATTGTATCAGCTCACCTGCATTGTTACGAACATAAAGCGATTTGATGTCAACAGGTTCATCACGGTTGTCCCTTTCTACCTGTCCGATTACCTGGTATTGTTTCCCATTCATAATAAAATAACCAAAGCGGCGGCCACTTAATGCAAGCTGAAGCGTATTGGTAACATCGAGAACAGAAACACCCAATTCATTTGACTTCAACCTGTCAATACTAATCTGTAATTCCGGCTGGTTAAATTTCAGGTTCACATCAAAGCCCTGGAATACTTTACTTTTTGATACTTCATCTAAAAACACAGGTACTTTCTCTTTTAGTTTATCAAAGTTTAGATTCTGTAAAACAAATTGTACTGGAAAACTGCCCCTGCTGCCCATACCTACAGAAATTGTTTGCTCCTGCAATGCAAATGCCCGTACATTATTATACCTGCGGAAAATGCGGTTTGCCTGTTGTGCAATTTGATCCTGTGTACGTTTTCTTGTACTGGCTTCATCCAATCCCATACTTATAAAAGACGAGTTGCTGGCTCCACTTCCAAAACCACCGGGAGCAAAAGATAAGGCAAATGATAATTCAGGTATTGAATCCAACAGTTGCTGGTTAATATCGTAAGTTACTTTATCAATAAAATCAAAATCTGATCCTTCAGGGCCAGTTAAACTTGCACGTACACGGTTCCTGTCTTCCATAGGTGCCAGCTCAGAGGGAAGATCTTTTCCAATTAAATAAATAGTGGCGCCACAAGCAAGCACAAGGATAAATGCAATCCATCGAAGCTTCATAAATCCTTTCAGAGAGTAACGGTAAAAATTTTCCAATCCGACAAAGAATGGCTCCGTTACACGATAGAACCATGAATGCTTATGAGGATCTTTTTTACTAAGAAAAATATTTAATACAGGAGTAAGAGAAAGTGAAACAAATGCAGAAATGAGAACAGCACCTGCTACCACAATTCCAAATTCTCGGAACAGCCGGCCGGTAAACCCTTGTAAAAAAATGATAGGAAGAAACACAACAGCCAGCGTAATAGAAGTGGAAATGACGGCGAAATAAATTTCTTTCGCTCCTTCAAGGGCAGCCTTATGCTTGTTCATGCCCTGTTCCATTTTCTTAAAAATATTTTCTGTAACCACAATACCATCATCCACTACCAACCCTGTAGCCAATACAACCGCAAGCAGTGTAAGTACATTAATGGAAAAACCCATGAGGTACATGATAAAAAATGCACCAATTAGTGAAACAGGGATATCAATCAATGGCCGGAATGCAAGGGACCATTCGCGGAAGAACAGAAAAATAATTAATACAACTAATGAAATGGCGATAAGCAATGTTTCTTTTACTTCACTTACTGCTTTACGCACAAACCCTGAACGATCATATCCAACCCTGATGGTAACATCGCCGGGCAAATCTTCATTTATCTGTTCTAATCTTTTATAAACCTCGTCAGCAATTTCAATCTGGTTGCTGCCCGGTTGTGCTACAACTCTCACACCAAC
This sequence comes from Bacteroidota bacterium, assembly GCA_031423175.1. Lineage (GTDB taxonomy): Bacteria > Bacteroidota > Bacteroidia > Chitinophagales > Chitinophagaceae > VBAR01. The sequence goes on along the minus strand of JANPEU010000198.1, from coordinate 5,066 downwards.
AGAAGCAATATTGTTTACTCTTGATGCAAATTCATCATTGTCTCCTGATAGTATTGCTTTGCCTACATCTTTGAATCGAATAATACGGCCTTCAGTTTCACGAATGATAAGATCATTAAAATCATTTTCTGTTGTCAGTTTACCATAAGTGTTTACAATTAACTGTGTAGCATTGCCACGAATTTTACCACCCGGCAATTCTATATTTTCCCGATCCAAAGCAGAACGGATATCCTGTATCGTTAATTTATAAGCAGCCAGTTTTGATGGATCTATCCAAAGCCGCATAGAGTATTGCCCGCCAAAAGAAGCAGCAGAACTTACACCGGAAATTGTTTGCAAACGTTCCTGCACTACATTCTCAGCGAAGTCAGATAGTTCAAGCAATGTTTTTTTCTGACTTTGAACAACGATAAACATAATGGGATCGGAGTCTGCATCAGATTTATTTACAGTAGGAGGGCCATCAATATCCCTCGGCAGGTTACCGGCAGCCTGGCTCACTTTATCCCTTACATCGTTAGCGGCTTTTTCCAAATCAACACTCAGTTCAAACTCTACGGTTATATTACTGCTGCCCTGTGCACTGTTGGAAGTAATATTTTTTACCCCCTGCACACCATTGATTGCTTTCTCCAGCGGTTCAGTAATTTGTTGTTCTACAATATCTGCACTTGCGCCAACATAGGAAGTACGTACACTGATTACTGCTGGGTCAATAGCAGGATATTCCCGTACACCCAAAAAAGTATAACCGATAGCGCCAAAGACAATGATCAGTATGGAGCATACAATGGCGAGTACTGGTCTTTTTAAACTAAGTTCTGATAAATTCATAGTTGTGAGTTGTCACTTGTGAGCTTCTTTACTTCTCACCAATTATTTTTGAAAGTTTTACATCACTACCCGGCTTAAGAAACAACAGGCCGGTTGTTATTACAGTATCTCCTAGGTTCACACCGGTTAATACCTGTATTTTATCTGCATCACGTACACCGGTTGTTATATCTGTTGCTGCGGCTTTACCATTTTTAAAAATATAAATTTGTTTTTTGCGTCCCATCGGTACCACGGCTACTGTCGGAATCATTATTGCTTTATCGTTTCTGCCTAATTGAATTTTTACTTTGGCAAATGCACCGGGAACTAAAACTGGATCCGGTGTTTTTACAATTGATCTTATGGAAAGGCTTCGTGTATTTTCTTCTATATACACTTCAGTAGCGGAAACACTGGCACGAAAAACTTTCTCAGAACCATCAACAGTAAAATCGATTAACTGTCCATTTTTAATTTCTGAACTGTATTTTTCAGGTATCGTGAATTGAAGTTTTAACTGGCTTACCTGGCTTACCGTAGAAATAATAGTAGCCGGTGTGATATAAGCACCGGGGCTGATATTTTTAAAACCTAATTTACCACTAAACGGAGAACGTATTTCAGTTTTGCGGATGGCTTCGTTGATAATATCTATATCAGCATTAAGATTATATACCTGCAAAAGACTTAAATCATATTCCTGCTGACTGATACCCTGAATTTTTAATAATTGGTTTTGGCGGTTTTCTGTTTGCTCAGCAATTTTTAATTGTACTGCAAGCTTACGTTTCTGTGCCTGCAAATCGCCATCATATAATTTTGCCAGTAATGCCCCCTGTGATACAAAGGTTCCTTCTTTAACATTTAACTGAACCAATTTACCGGAGACTTCTGGACGGATTTCAGTAGATTCATTTGCAAGTAAAGATCCCGGAACTTCAATCTCATCTATCAATAACTGTGTTTTTGTAATGATTGCGTCAACAGAAACAGGTGGCAGTTTTGGGGGGCCGCCTGCCTGTGCGGCAGTATTTTTTTTCTCTTTGCACGAAAACAAAAACAGTACTGTAATAAATACAGCCAGCCGGAAAAAAGGGGTTGGTTTGATCACAAAAAAATTATTGAGTGTGTTGATTGAATAAAGATAAATGATAATCACTTAGATTAGATGCAGGAATTGCTTCTTACCTTCGAAAAAATCAGAATTATTTAAGTGCGGTTGATGTGGCAGATAAATGGCAATCAGGCTTTAGCTTTCAACAGTTGCTTTACTTTATTGGATTTGTGGAGTAAGTCCTGTTTTTCCATACTCAATATGGTAACATGTCCCATTTTTCTTCCGGGCTTTGTTTGCTTTTTGCCGTATAAATGGACAAAAGTATTTTCAATATTCAGCACTTCTTCAAGTCCTTCATATTTTACATTGCCATTAAATCCTTCGGCACCGATGATATTTACCATAATTGAAGGTAGAATGGCTTCCGTATTTCCAAGGGGATAACCCAATATTATTCTCCAAAGCATATCGAATTGCGAACTGTAATGTGCCTCGATGGTATGGTGCCCGCTATTGTGGACACGGGGTGCTGTTTCATTTACCAGTACGTCGCCACTTTTATCTACAAACATTTCCACTGCAAAAATACCGGGGGAATTAAAATTTCTTACAACTGCCATTGCAATGGCTTCAACTTTATAAAGTGTTTGGGTTGGAATTTCTGCAGGGCAAAGTTGATAGTCTAATAAATTCAGTTGCGGATCAAAAAGCATTTCAACAGGAGGGTATAGGGCTACTTCACCTTTTTCATTAACAGCGATCATCTGCGCAATTTCTTTTTGAATGGGAATTAATTTTTCTAAAACAGCAGGGGCATTAAAACCTTTTTCCACATCTTCCAATGTTTTAATAATTTCTACTCCACGTCCATCATACCCACCTTCACCCAATTTATGAACAGCGGGTAAAAATTTTTCCTGCATCAGTAATTCTGCCTGCTCATGAGTGATGATAAATTCTGCAGTCGGTATCTGGTGCTGATGATAATATTGTTTTTGTAAAATTTTATTCTTGATGGTTTTTAATACAGATGGCTTGGGAAAAATTTTTATTCCTTCTGTTTCTAATTTTTCTAATGCCTCCACATTTACATTTTCAATTTCAATTGTGATCGCATCAAGACCTTTTCCGAAATTGTAAACAGCCTCAAAATTTTTTATATCGCCTTTGGTAAAATGATGGCAGAGATGTGAAGCCGGGCATTCATTGTCGTTCTCCATCACAAAAGTTTCAACAGGGTAATTGGCAGCTGCCTGTAATAACATTCTACCTAGCTGGCCACCGCCGAGGATGCCGATTTTTTTCATAGTGCAAATATATGTTTGAAAGTTTTAGTGTTAAGTGTTTAATGAATATTCTAACTTCGCATAATGCTTCCCGATTATCCTCATAAACTTTTTAAAGACGAACGCAGCAATTTTAATTTGCTGATGGAAACATTGGCAATGGATGCCCCCAAACCCCCTAAAGGGGGCTTTAGCAGCACTCTGATTTGTTGAATAGAATTATTGGAAGTACAAGAGTGCGACGCAACGGACGATGATTAGAATTTCCTTGTTGATTTCAAAAAAATAATTATGGCAATTATTACAACCTCAGATAAAAAACAAAATATTCAGGAAGATTTTCTTCCGCTTCAGGGCACAGACTACGTAGAATTTTATGTGGGAAATGCAAAACAGTCCGCACATTATTATATCACTGCCTTCGGTTTTCAACCACTTGCTTACTCAGGGCCTGAAACCGGAGTGAGAGACAGAGCCAGTTATGCAGTACGGCAAAACAAACTTACACTGGTTTTAACTACCGCATTAAGACCGGGCAATGATATAGCAGATCATATAAATAAACATGGTGATGGGGTGAAAATACTTGCATTGAAAGTGGATGATGCTACGGGTGCATGGAATGAAACAACAAAACGTGGTGCAAAAACGTATATGGAGCCGCAACTTTTAAAAGATAAGGACGGTGAAGTTGTGGTTAGCGGTATTCATACCTATGGCGATACGGTGCATCTTTTTATTGAAAGAAAAAATTATAACGGAGTTTTTATTCCGGGCTATCGTGTATGGAGCAATCCTTATTTTAATACAAATGATACGGGTTTGCAATATGTCGATCACTGCGTAGGCAATGTCGGTTGGAACCAAATGAACCCCTGGGTAAAGTTTTATGAGGAAGTTATGGGCTTTAGAAATATCCTTTCATTTGATGATAATGATATTTCCACTGAATACTCGGCGCTGATGAGTAAGGTGATGAGCAATGGAAATGGATTTGTAAAATTTCCAATTAATGAACCAGCCGAAGGAAAAAAGAAAAGCCAGGTAGAAGAATATCTTGAATTTTATAATGGCGAAGGTGTTCAGCATGTAGCAATGGCAACTAACGATATTGTAAAAACAGTAACAGATTTGAGAAGCCGTGGTGTAGAATTTTTAAAAGTACCAACTACTTATTATGATGATTTGATAGATCGTGTTGGGCAAATTGATGAAGATCTTGAACCATTGAAAGATTTAGGTGTATTGGTAGATCGGGATGAAGAGGGTTATTTACTTCAGATTTTTACCAAACCCGTTGAAGACCGGCCAACTTTATTTTTTGAAATTATTCAACGAAAGGGTGCAAAAAGTTTTGGTAAAGGAAATTTCAAAGCCTTGTTTGAAGCAATTGAGCGGGAACAAGGTGAGAGGGGAAATTTATGATTTTTGGAATGTTCCTGATCATCAATTCCCAAATCAGATTATCTTTACAAATATTTATCATAGTTGATTGTACTATCAATCATGTCGGTCCGTTCTATATTTAATAAATTTTACATGAAAAACCTGATTCTCCTTTTTATACTATTTTTTTTAAGTACGACTTCCTACACACAACCACCGAAAATGGGTGGAACTTCATTTATTGATTATCAAAAGTCATTTACCCGTGCTGCTGATGCGTTCAAAAAGAAAGTAGATACGCTGCAAAAACAGTTTAAGGATAAAGATTTGGACTGGCCCGCAAAATATTTATATCTGCGGTCTTTTAAATACGACAGTCAGTTGGAGGTTTGGGTAAAGAATAAAATAAATGATCCCTATAAACTTTTTAAGTCGTACCGGGTTTGTGCATTAGCTGGTTCTATGGGGCCTAAAAGAATGGAAGGTGATTACCAGGTGCCGGAAGGATTTTATTATAT
>JANPEU010000197.1:0-12126 GCA_031423175.1 Bacteroidota bacterium | reverse complement strand
AGGTGTGGTACTTGCCATAGCCAGTCAATTTAAAATTCCGGTAAAATTTATTGGTGTTGGAGAAAAAATGGAAGATCTGATGTTGTTTGATAAACATGAATTTGTTGATAGCCTTTTTAATCTTGAATCAAAATAACCCGTAGGTTTATAAAGCTACACATTCGCAATATTTTTAAATTTGACTCATAATTGTAATTATATTGTCATAATTTCTTACGAATTACTTCCTTAATTTAAACTTTAATTTATTTTTTTTTGTTCGGGTAATAAATCCTATTTATGCAATACGTTTTTTAACCAAAATTAAAAATTATGCAACGTAAAATTAAAATTGGAATTATTGTTACATTGATTTCAATAATTTCTTCATCAGTAGTCCTGGCTCAAAGTACGGTAAGCGGAACGGTTTCTGATAATTCCGGAAAAGGAATTGGGGGAGCTTCTGCTACAGTAAAAGGCGGTCGTGTAACTTCAACGGATGCGGATGGTAAGTATTCATTAAGTGTCCCGAACGGTTCTGTAACAATAACTGTTTCTTTTGTAGGCTACACTTCAGCATCTAAAACAGTAAATGTATCTGGGAATATGACTGTCGATTTTGTCCTTATGGAGTCGGCAAGTGAACTTGGCGAAGTAATTCTTACAACAGGTTCCCGTTCTTTACCCAGGAGTTCTATAAACACCCCTTTGCCCATTGATGCAATTTCAAACTCTGATTTGAAATCAACTGCTCAAACTACATTTGACAAACAATTACAATACCGGGTTCCTTCTTTCAATACGATCAATACTCCGGTAAATGATGCAACTACCTTATTAGATCCTTACGAAATACGTAATCTCGGTCCAAGTAGAACATTAGTACTCATCAACGGTAAAAGAAAAAATCTGAGTTCATTAATTTATGTTCAGTTTTCACCGGGTCGTGGTGAAACAGGTGCAGACCTTTCAGGTATTCCGACAGATGCAATTAAAAGAGTGGAGATTTTAAGAGATGGAGCCTCTGCACAATACGGTTCAGATGCTATTGCCGGCGTAATGAACGTTATTTTAAAAGACAGGTATCAGTACAGTACACTTACTTTCAATGGAGGTCTTACTTCCAAAGGTGATGGTGAAAATTATGGTGTCGCTTATAACAGTGGTTCAAATATCGGCTCTAAAGGATTTATAAATTATACAGTTGATTTCAGTCAGCAGAACAGCGCTATTCGTTCTGGTATTATTGATATTCCTACCGAGATTGCAACTTTTGGTGGATCATCCTCAGCAGATGCTGCTATAAGGGCTTTCTTAGCAAAATATCCGACCGGAAATAATATTAATGGATCCGGCGATATTCAGGCAGGTAAATTTAATTACAACCTTGGATTAGATGTAGGAGAAAATGGACAGTTTTATAGTAACGCTGCCATGGTATTTAAAAAAGCAAAAAGTTTTGCAAACTATCGTACTCCATATTGGAGAACTGATGCAGGTTTATTACATAAAAGAATTCCCGGTGCTCCTAATTATACCGGAGGTAGCGATCCTTTATATGAAGGATATTTAGGTTATGTACCAACTTTTGAAGGTGATTTGTTTGATTACAATGCTACCGTAGGTTTGAAAAATGTAAAAGGTGGATGGACACAAGATGTTGCTGTTACATTTGGAGGCAACCAGCAATTATATACAGTTGAAAATACGGTTAACCGTTCTTTGGGAGCAGCCAGCCCTACAACATTCAAACCAGGTGGTTTTAATTATTCTCATATTGTAGGCAACTATGATATTGCAAAATCATTAACTGATAATTTCAGCCTTGCTTTTGGTGCGGAAGTAAGAAGAGAAACCTATCAAATAATTGCAGGAGATACAGCTTCATACACAGGACAAGGAGCCAATTCTTTTCCGGGTATCCGTACAGAAAATGCAAATTCAAATAGCCGTTTCAACTTAGGTGCTTATGTTGATGCAACATGGGATATATCTAAAGATTTTTTACTAAACGGTGCAATCCGTGCTGAAAAATATAGTGATTTTGGTGACGCATTTGTTTGGAAAATATCCAGCCGTTACAAAATTGCTGGAGACAAAGCTGTTATCAGGGGTTCTGCTTCATCCGGTTTCAGGGCGCCAACCCTGCACCAGATTTATGCACAATCTACACAAGCATCTTTTGCAGGAGGAACAATTGTGTTATCCGGCTTATTTAATAACAGAAGTAAGCAGGCATTTGCTTTAGGCGTTCCGTTATTAACTCCTGAGAAATCAAATAATTTTACAGTTGGTTTGGGACTTAACCCAACTAAGAACTTCAGTTTTACATTGGATTATTACAGCATTACAATTAAAGAAAGAATTGTTTATAGCTCTTCAATTAACTCAAATGATAAGCTACTTGCAAACCCAACAACCGAGTTGGGCCGTATTCTTAAAGGAGCCAGCGTAGGAGCAGGTAATTTCGATTTAGCCAGTGTGCAGTTTTTTATAAATGGTGTTAAAACTAAAACATCAGGCCTTGATTTAGTTGCCAATTACAAAAACATAGTTCTGGGTTCTGGAAAACTAGCTGTTAACTTAGCGGGTAACTATACAACCAATAATGAACTAGTTGGTACACCTAATGATCCTGCAGCTATCAAATCAGCCGGTGCATCAATCCTGAACCGTCAAATTATTTCATTGTTGGAAGAAGGCCGCCCTAAGTATAAAGCAGTACTTGGATTTGATTACAGCGTTAATAAATTTGGTGTAAGTTTAAATAACACATTATTCGGACCAACTAAATTCCAGGATTTAGATAATGGCGGATCTGATATGAATAATATCAAGCAGGTATTCAAAACGGCTGTTGTTACTGACTTAAACCTTGGCTATAATTTTACAGATAAAATTTCATTCAATATTGGAATAAATAATTTGTTCAATGTATTGCCAAAATGGAAATTGGAATTAACCGGTACTGCAAGCGACCCTGATTATGCTTCAGCTAAAGCAACATTGGCTAATCCAGCAGCCAAATCTTTGCTTGAAGGATTTTTATCTTTCAGCGGACGTTATCGCATTTTAGGTTATAATGGTTCTCAGTTCAGTCAACTGGGTACGATGTTCCAGAGTTCATTGATTTTTAAATTTTAAGAAAAATAATTTATCTTCAAAAGGTGTAGTGTCTCACTACACCTTTTTTAGTTTCTGATGAGCAACCTTTATAAAAACCTCTCAGAGGTATATGAAATGATGTATCAAACCTTTATCAATTATGATGAGGAGTTTGAATATTACAGCAACCTGCTTAAAAAAAATACTACGCTATCATTGGTAGAGCTTGGTTGCGGTAGTGGTAATCTTGCAAAAAAATTTATTACAAACGGTTATGATTATACCGGCCTTGATTTAAATATTGAAATGCTGAATATTGCCAGAAGAAAAAATCCGGGTGCTTATTTTATGGAAGGTGATATGAAAAATTTTCAATTGACTGAAAAAAAAGATGCTTGTATTATTGCCGGCAGAACGATTAGTTTTTTAATTACCAACTCGGATGTTATGACCTGTTTAAATTCAATAAATAGAAATTTAAATAAAAACGGGATAGTGTGTTTTGATTGTATCGATGCTTCAAAATTTATTCCCGCCATTAAAAATGGAAAGCGGATTATTCATGATGCAGAATTTGAAGGAAGAAAATTTCATCGAAAAAGTTATTGGTCAGTAAATGAAAATCAAAACTGGACATTTAATTGGGATTCTGATTATTTCGAAGCGGATGAAAAAGGAGAGCTGCAAAAAATTGGTTTTGACAATTCAAGTTTTAGAACTTTTACAAAAGATGATATGTCTTTATTTCTTGAGCTTTGTGATTTTACTGTAAAAAAAATTGAAGACCGGCCCTCTTATGCTTTTGATACGTTTGTAATTGTTGCACAGAAAAATAGTTGAATATGGTAATGTATGATAATGAAAACACGGTAAGAGCCTCCTTTGATTTAAATTATATCAGTGAGTACTTACTACAGGCACAATGGGCCGAATTTATCGAACTTAAAAAAGTAATTACTGAAGTTTCTGATCGGAATAATCGTCCGGTTACGATGCTGGATATTGGTATTGGCAATGCCCGTATTCCAAAACATCTATCTGGGATTAAAGACATTTGGGATAAAGTGGCTTTCTATGATGGAACAGATAATGCAATGGCATGTGTTCAGATTTCAACTGAAACAATTAAGGCTTTAAATATCGAAAATAAAGTTGCTGCTCATTTTTTTGATGCTTCAAAGTTGGATGACTGGGAAAAAAAATATGATATGATAATCACCACCTGGTTTACGGCAGGTAATTTTTATCCGGATAACTTTCCCTTTGATTCTTATAATGGTTCAGAAAGACGGCTTAATTTAAATACCAACGAAAAGTTTACGAATATCTTTAAAAATGCTTACGGATTATTAAACCCCGGCGGAGAAATTGTTATCGGTGCATGTTATCATGATAACGATGCTACACGATTAAAGCAGGAAGAATCGTATGCTAAAATGGGTATGAAAGTTATTACAGATAAAGATGATTCTTTTACTGCAACAAGAGAAGGATTCTGGAGTCAGCGGTTTACAACGGAAAAGCTTTTCAATTATTTAAGTTTTGTCGACCCTTCCAAAATAAGTTTTACTCCGCTTGACACTTATAATTACGCTATGCAGGTACGAATCCGGAAATAAATAATTGAGTATTTCGCCTTCTCCACACTGACGGCAGACCCTTACCTTTGCAGCCTTCAATGAAAACACGTACATTAAAAAAGGACAAAGTAAACATCATCACCCTCGGATGCAGTAAGAATATGGTGGATAGTGAAGTGCTAAGTGGCCAATTGATGGCTAACGAAATTCATGTGGTGCATGAAAATAAAAAATCGGATCATAATATAGTTGTAGTAAACACCTGCGGATTTATTGAAAAAGCAAAAGAGGAATCTATCAATACAATCCTTAACCAGGTTGAATTGAAAAACAGGGGCAAATTGGATAAGGTTTATGTTACTGGTTGCTTAAGTCATCGCTATAAAGATGAACTGGAAAAAGAAATTCCTGGTGTGGATGCATGGTTTGGAACGATGGAATTACCCTTAATCCTAAAACAATTTGAGGCAGATTATAAATCGGAATTGCTTGGGGAAAGACTTTTGGCAACACCACAGCATTATGCGTACTTAAAAATTTCTGAAGGTTGTAACCGTACTTGTTCTTTTTGTGCAATTCCATTGATGCGTGGTACGCATGTAAGTAAATCAATGGATGAAATTGTAAAAGAAGCAGAAGGATTAGTAAGGCGAGGTGTAAAAGAAATAATGCTGATTGCACAGGAACTTACTTACTACGGTCTTGACATTTATAAAAAAAGAATGTTACCTGATTTATTACATCGACTCGCTGATGTAAAAGGGTTGGAGTGGATACGGCTCCACTATGCATATCCATCCAAATTTCCGTTGGAGATTCTGGATGTGATGAAGGAAAGAGAAAATATTTGTAACTATCTCGATATGCCATTGCAACATGCAGCTAATAATATGTTGAAAGCAATGAAGCGGCAGATAACAAGAGAAGAAATGGAAGAATTGATTGTAGCAGTTCGTGAAAAAGTTCCTGGCATTTGTTTGCGTACTACTTTGATAGCTGGTTTTCCCGGGGAAACTCAAGATGATGTGGAGGAGTTAAAATTATTTTTACAAAAACAACGGTTTGACAGAGTTGGAATTTTTACCTACTCACATGAAGAAGGAACAAGTGCTTATGATTTAAAAGATAATGTACCTGCTGATGAAAAAGAAAAAAGAGCACAGGAAGTAATGGAAGTACAGCAGGAAATTTCTTTTGAGCTCAACCAGGAAAAAGTTGGCAAAATTTATAAAACATTAATTGACAAAAAAGAATCAGGCCGTTATTTAGGCCGTACAGAATTTGATTCAGTGGAAGTTGATAATGAAGTGGTGATTCATTCTCCAAAAAAAATACCTATCGGTGAATTTGTAAACGTAAAAATCACCAAGGCCTATGATTATGATTTGGAAGGAGAGATAATTTAAATCGATTGAAAACCAGTTTAACACTGAAGATTACAGTGCTTAATATTATTGCAGGGTTGCTTTCATTTTTTTATTCCAGAAAATATATGACAAGATTCCCGGAACAATCCAAACCAGAATAGTTAACATCATCGGGTCAACACCTTTTGCTATAGCTATGCCGGAATAAATAGCGCCGGCAAGATCAAAGAATAAACCCGCATAAGCCCATTCTTTTATTTTATTTAATCCGGGAATTAATATAGCTATAACTCCAAGCAATTTAGCTACACCTATAAATGGTATAATATAAACCGGATATCCCAGAAGATCATGCATAAATTTTATTGACTCTTCATTTCCCAATATATTCGGAATAGCAGAAAAAGTCATGAGACCACCAAATAAAATGGTAAAGATCCAATACAACAGGTTGAGTTTTTTTAATTTCATGTTTGTTAATTTTTATTTTAATGACATGATTTACTTCTTTTATTTTGTACAAATACATAACTTCCAAGGGAAAAAAGCATTCATATCTGTCGATCTCAGAGCATTACATTTATTTTTTTAGTGCGGATGCTTGGTATTATTATAATGCTCCATCAAAAGATCACGGCCAAAATCTCCATAAAAATCACGCCATACAGAATGAATATGATTGGCGTTGTTTTGGGCATTATCAAGTTCAATTAAAAAGGTTTTACCCTGAATACGGTAGTAATGTTGTTTGCCAGTTTCTTGAGAGCCTGCCCAGCCGAATTGCAATTCATTCCTGTCTTCTCCTTCAATCTTTTTTCTGCGTTTACCCGCAAGTATAGGAGGCAGGTTAGAAAGATAAATGTCAATCAGTTTATTTAATTGCTTTTTTTGTTCAGCATTCATTTCTTTTACATACATACCCACAGGTTCCAGTGGCGATACTTCCGATACATTGAAGGTGACGATATCAGTCAGTGCCTGTTTATTGAAAATGACTTTCTCTTTTTGTTGATCGGTGAATAATTTCATCAGTGCATAAGCCTCATCTTCTTCATTCTTCAAAGCTCTGAAACCTTTCCGTGGACCTTCACGGATTTCTGCAGGGTTGGAGCCCATGAATAAGGGTGCAAAGCGGATTTCATTTTTTGCAACTGTAAAATTCAGTGAGAGATGATGGCCTTCAAATTTCCAGCTCCATGCTGTGTCTTTACCGGGCATTCCGAAAAATGCGACAAAATACAATCCTTCATCACGGCGGTCACTCTTTTCTAAATCCTTCAATACATTTTCAAGGCCAATGATGTTTTTAACTTTGGTCATTCCCTCATCACTTAAAAAATCATTCAGCAATAAAAAGAGTTTTATTTTTTGCAAGGAGTCCATCTCTTTCAACTTCAAACCCATGCGGGGAACAGTAGCAGGTGGTAAAAAGACAAACTTATTACGTCCAGTGTCGCTGAATGGGAATAATGCCTTTGCTTTTTGCGAGTCATTCAGTGTATTTATAAATGCAACAGCTTTTTCATCTTTTCCATATGTGGATGGGAATGAAAATATACTGGTTGTTAACAGTAACGAAAACAGCAAGAGGTAGAATTTATTCATAATGTTAGTTGTAATGTATTAGCAATGTTGAATTATTCATTAAAATAACGAATAATGCCGGTCATTAGCCAAATGTATTTTAAATCAGCTGTTTCCTTTTATAGTTTTTTCAATATTTCTGTCAGGTATAAACCAGATAATAGCCACCCCAACGATCAACAACCCGGCTATAACGGAATTAATAAATGCAAGTGGAATAGCCGCCGTATATAAAATACATGACAGCATTCCTTTTTTTGATTGTTTGTGCAGTACAATCAGTAGCGCTGTATTATGCGTATTACATTTTTTAATAATGAGTAGCAAAATATAATAGGCTATACCACATAAATCAGCAATCAGTGCATAAGCAGCTACAGTTATTTTATCAAAATGATTTTCTCCCATCCAACCGGTAGCGAATGGAATAAGGGACAACCAGAAAAGTAAATGTAAGTTGGCCCACATAATGCCGCTGCTCATTTCTTTGATGGTATGAATAAGGTGATGATGATTGCCCCAGTAAATACCAAGCATAGTAAAGCTTACTATATAACTGATGAACACGGGCCATAGGTTTATCAGTGCATCCCATGTTGCCTCATGCGGAATTTTTAATTCCAATACCATAATTGTGATAATAATGGCGATTACACCATCGCTAAATGCTTCGAGTCTTGTTTTGTTCATTGATGTTAAAGATTAACAGTTTGATTTTTTTATTGCATTGTTGAATTCAATAAAATTCTCCTTGCCATAAACTGGGATGATTATTTGGTTTCTTTTTTTGTAAGGCTTCCCATATTTAAAATTCATTTTATCCAGTAACCGGGTGATTGAAAATTGTTCTGCTCTATTTAAAGCCGTAAACCTGATTTCATATCCTTTCTTATATTTCCTATGACCTTCTTTCATCCGTTCAGCATTAGGAATACGAAAAAACCCATCTCTTAAAAAGTAATTGATTAATTCATTTTGCGCATTCATGATTTTTTAATAATTAAGTTTTTCACCACCCAATTCCATAATCTTCTCCGTTATTCGAACTGTCTCACAAACCTCACCCTCTTGTCCCTCTCCATTTGGAGAGGGACGGTACAGTATTACAAATCCAAGCAAAACTAACTACCACTTCAACTTTAAAATAATTCCCAACATGAAAATTTTTTTCGATCTAAGTTCCCCCTTTGGGGGACAGGGGGCTTTCTACCAACCAATCCCATAATCTTCTCCGTTATTCGAACTGCCACCCCAAAAACTTCCATGTTTCCAATCAAAATAAATTGCATTGATCGGACCACTCGTTCTGTTTCCAAAACTTAATTTATAGCCCATCTTTTTCAATTCATCTCTTACAGCTTCTGGTGTTGTATTGCTTAATAGTAATTCACCAGCTCTTGGTCTGCGGTCTTCAGTTTTTGTGCCACCCAATGAAAGCCACAATTGATTTGAATTGATGTTAGCAGCTTCACATGCCTGCTGCACTGTCATACCAAACTCCACCATGTTTAAAAAAAATTGCAAAAGATTTTGGTCTTGTGTATCGCCTCCCTGTACTGCAAAACTTAAATAAGGTTTCCCGTCTTTCATCGCAAGTGTGGGTGTCAGGGTTACTCTTGGTCTTTTGCCGGGTTCTATTACATTAAAAGGATTGATCGTTGAATCCAGAACAAAACTTTGTATACGCTGACTCATGCCCACACCTGTTTTGCCTGCAATACAGGCAGGAAGCCAACCACCACTCGGCGTTATTGATACAACCCAGCCATTTTTATCTGCCGCTTCCACAGACGTTGTACCTCGCCACATTCTGTCCATATATTCATTGTCTTTAAATGCAACAGTTGAATCATGAGAAGGAACAAAATTCCGGATACCATCGCCAGTTGATGAGTTTAATTTTTTTATTAATTCTGTGTATGGATTTGTTTTTCCTTCAAACGGATAAGGATCACCCGGGCCAATATTTGCAATATTCTTATTCCAGTCTATTAATTTTGATCGTTGCTTTGCATAGTTTTTATCAAGCAATCCTTTCATGGGTTCTTCCGGTGCAAAATAGGGGTCACCATAATAAAAATCACGATCGGAAAAAGTCAGATTCATTGTTTGGTAAATAGTATGAATATATTTGGCACTATTATATTTCATCTCTTTCAAATCAAAATTCTCTAATATATTTAACGATTGTAAAAGCATTGGCCCCTGCGTCCATTGTTGTAATTTATAAACTTCAATGTCTTTATAATTTACATGCATAGGTTCTTCTTCAATCACTTTCCATTTTGCTAAATCTTCCATAGTAAACAATCCGCCTTGTTCCCGACAACCGCGAACAATCTCTTTTGCAATATCTCCTTTATAAAACCGATCGTTGGCAGCCATAATTGCTTCCTTGCGATTTTTCTTTTTCTTCAATGCTTCAGCTTCGGCTGCAATCATTTTGGAAAGTGTTTCCAATAAATCTTTTTGTATAAAAATTTCACCCGCTTCTGGTGCTTCTCTTTTTTCTCCTAAATGTGGGTAGAAGACTTTTTTACTGTATGGCCATTCTTTCATCCTGCTTTTTCCCCGTTCCATCGCATTTGCTGTTTGTGCATCTATCGGGTATCCCGCTGCTAATTCCATTGCAGGTGCCAGTACTTGTTTCAAACTCATAGAACCATACTCTGCAAGCATATAACACAAACCACCCACAGTTCCAGGCGTAGTTGCTGCAAGCGGTCCATACTCAGGCGGAAAATCATATCCTTTTGCTTTAAAGAAATCAACAGTAGCTCCGGTTGGTGCTACCCCCAATGCATTTATAGCTATTACTTTTTTGATTTTTGGATTATAAATCAGTGCCTGGGTTTCGCCACCCCAACTTAAAACATCCCACATGGTACACGTTGCAGCAAGCATTGCACAGGCAGCATCAACGGCATTGCCGCCTTTTTGAAAAATAATAGAACCTGCCGTTGCGGCTAATGGTTTACCAGTAATAGCCATCCAGTTTTTTCCGTGCAACGGAGGTTTTTGTGTGGGTTGAGCGTTGACAATACTAACTATGAGAAAAGCAGCTAGTGTAATATAATATTTCATCTTGATATAATTTTAATGGAACACCAATTTAGAGAAGTATAAATGTAAATATTAAATAGTTCATGAACACAACCGAAAATAGAATACTTGTAAAATGCAGAACCATTAACTTTACCACTCAAAAAATTAAAACCTATGTCATTTGAATGGAAAGGCGTTTTCCCAGCATTACTAACGCCGTTTACTAAAGAAGATAAACTGGACCTGGATATGTTTGAAAAAAATCTTGCAGCGCAGGTTGAAGCAGGCATTCACGGAATTATTATAGGCGGGTCTCTGGGGGAAGCAAGTACCATTACCGATAAAGAAAAGGAAGAGCTGGTTGAGTTTTCAGTAGAATACCTCAACGGAAAAATTCCTGTAATCCTGAATATTGCAGAAAGTGTAACCAGTGCTGCTATTCAACAAGTGGAAAATGCAAGAAAATGGGGAGTAGATGGTATTATGTTGTTACCGCCAATGAGATATAAATCCGATGACAGGGAAACAATCCATTATTTTAAATCAGTGGCAAATTCAACCGAGCTTCCCATCATGATCTATAACAATCCGCCCGATTATAAAATAGATACAAGGCCAGATATGTTTGAAGAGTTGGTAGAATGCAAAAACATTACTGCTTTAAAAGAAAGTTCACGTGACGTTACCAACCTCACAAGAATGAAGAACAGGTTTGGCGATCGGTTTAAAATTTTATGTGGAGTAGATACATTGGCTATGGAAGAACTTTGCCTGGGAGCAGATGGTTGGGTTGCCGGTTTGGTTTGTGCATTTCCAAAAGAGACAGTAGCCATTTATAATTTGGTTAAAGCCGGAAAAATAAATGAAGCAACAAAAATCTATCGCTGGTTTATGCCATTACTCGAATTAGATATTCATCCAAAATTGGTGCAATACATAAAACTGGCTGCTACGCAAACAGGCATCGGTAGTGAATATGTTAGAGCTCCCAGATTGGTTTTGGAAGGCGAGGAGAGAAACCGGATATTAAAAATAATTAACGATGGAATTTCATCTAGACCAAACTTACAATAATCAACATTCAATGTTCAACGACACAAGCATTCCGGAGATAGAAATTATAATGCAGCAATCATGGAATGCATTTCATCTCTATCGAAAAATGAGTTTGAAGCAACGGGCAAACTTTATGCGGGCAATTGCAGTGGAGATCGAATCATGCGGTGATGAATTGATCCAGCTTGCAATGCGTGAATCAAATTTACCCGAGGCAAGACTGCGTGGTGAAAGAGGACGAACCATTTTTCAATTAAACTCTTATGCCGCTGCTTGTGAAAGCGGCGAATGGCTTGAAGCAAGAATTGATACAGCTATTCCAGATAAAACACCACCCAAACCCGATTTACGAAAAATGCTGGTGCCATTGGGCCCGGTTGTAGTATTTGGAGCAAGCAATTTTCCATTTG
>JANPEU010000196.1:0-15715 GCA_031423175.1 Bacteroidota bacterium | reverse complement strand
GATTTAAAAAGATAAAGCATACAGATTGCGATTAATAAAAAGGCCCATAGCACACTTTCTTTTAATCCATTTATTATAAACCGGCTTCCCTCTAAAAAAGTAACACTCGATCCGGTTAGCTTCACATCATATTTATCTTTTGGAAATAATTCATTCGATCGGGTTTCAATTTTTTCTAAAATTTCCGGCAGCCTGCTGCTTCCTACATCTGCCATGCTTATGCTGATACGTGCCTGCTGCCGGGTACTATCCATGAAAGATGAAATCAATTTTGAAAAAGAATTTTTAGCACCATTACTATCCGGTTTAAAACTTAAGTATTCGGATAAGGCCGGCAAATCATATTCGGCTGGCATGGAATAACTGCTGCTATCACCTTCAAAAAAAGCCTGCTTCGCAAATTTTAAGCCTTCAGTTATACTTAATGGTCGGGCTATTTCAGAAAAAGTTGAGAGATAGGATGAAAGTGAATCAATACGGACCAGGTTATCAAATTTTATTGCACTGCGTTTCTTTTTTGTATCTACTACTATTTCCAAAGGCATTACACCTTTAAAATTTTTTTCAAAAAATTTCAGGTCTGTATAAATTTTATCCGACTTTGGAATATCATCCACGATATAGCCTACACTTTTTAATTTAAAAATTCCAATAACCGATACAGCTACCAGAACTACCGTTACTGTATAAATTATTTTACGGTGATTCAGGCTCCATAATTCCAATCTGTCTAACCAACGATTTAAAAATGGATTGACAAGATATTTTGTGTGCCGGTCTTTTGGAGATGGCAAAAAACTTAATACAATTGGAATTAATGCCAGTGAAATAAAAAATAAAAATAGAATATTGATGCCTGCTACTACTCCAAACTCTTTTAATATTTCGCTTTTTGTTAAAGCAAAAACTGCAAACCCAATAGCGGCCGCCAGATTGCAAAATAGGGTAACGATGCCCATTCGCTCCACCATATTGATTAGTGCCGATCTTTTATCGGTATGCCCGGTATAAGAAGTGTGGTATTTATTTAAAAAATAAATACAATTTGGTATACCGATTACAACAATTAAGGGGGGAATAAGAGCCGTAAGCAAAGTGATACTATAACCCAGCAGGTGCATGGTGCCAAGGCTCCACACCACACCAATGATTACCACACCTAACGAAAGCAACATAGAAGTAATAGAACGAAAGAATAATAAAAGAATAATTGCTGAAAGAATTATTGATACCATCAGAAACCAGCTCATTTCTTTTGCAATACGAGTTGCAATCTGTGTTCTTATTAACGGCAACCCGCTTATATGAATTGCTAATTTATTAGATGTGCCAAATGCATTTGCATATTTTTCTATCTCGGCAACTAATTCAATTCTGTTTTTTGAATTCAGTATTGTTTTATTTATGCGAACACCCATCAACCATGAAAACGTATTGGGATTATAAAGCAGTTCACGGTAAAACGGAAGGTTGAGAAAAATGTTTTTCAAACTGTCAATCTCGGCTTGTGTAAGACTTTTATCTGGAAAAATATTTTCACTTTTCAGTTTTTCTGTCTCAGAATTTTTTACAAGGTTGACTGCAGAAGGAATGGAAATGATATCTTCCACACCGTTTATTTTTTTGATATTTCGTTGAAGTGTGTAATAGGAATTAAATAGATCCTGACTGAAAAACTGATCTGTTTGAATACCGATAACCAGCAGATTTCCATCTTCGCCAAATTGTTTTTTAAATTCCTGATAGGCTTTGTATTTGGGATTATCAACCGGAATGGCTCTTGAAAATTCATAACTCAGCTGCACCTGCTTTGCATGATACCCCATAAACAGGGTGGCTGCAACAACTACAACTAATAATACAATTCTGTTTTTTAAAATAAATTTTCCTAAGCTTCTCCACATAATTTTTAAGTGCTTTCAACAGGTATGCCATACCTGCAAAAGTATTTACAGTATCGGGAATAACTATCAGGTATGGCATACCTTCGATAATGAGTCGCAAAGAAACATAATAAAATCCATAACAGAGTTTACGCCTTTAATCTACATTTGAACTGTGAAAAGGAATCTGTTTTTTTTATTATTTCTGATTGCATTTAAAGCTTTAGCACAACAACCAATACCACCAATTGGTTTATGGCGGGAACATTTGCCATACAAATCTGCCATTGATATAACTGCAGGGGGTAACAAAATATTTGCTGCCACTCCTTATAGTTTGTTCAGTGTTGATGTAAGCGAAAATTCTATTGAGCGGCTTAGCAAAATAACCGGATTGAGTGAAACCGGTATCAGTACAATTCAATATGACATAGCGAATGAAAAATTGCTGATTGCATATAAGAACAGCAATATTGATATTATTTACAAAAATGATATTTATAATATTCCAGATATAAAACGTAACAATATTCCAGGCGATAAATCGATTTATTCTATTTATCCGTTCAATAAAAATTATTATCTCTCCACCGGGTTGGGTGTGGTGGTTATTAATGGTGAAAAAAATGAAGTAAAAGATTCATGGTTTATTGGTAATGGTGGGAATAAAGTAAAAATAAATGGCTTTACTTCCGATGCCTCTTTTTTTTATGCTGCTACAGATGAAGGTTTAAAAAGAGCTTCGATTAATAATCCTGCTCTTTCTGATTATAACAACTGGCAATTGCTGAGTGGTGTAAATGGATTGTCAACTGGAAAAATGACTGATATTGTTTCAATTCAAAATAAAATTCTTGGTTTAAAAAATGATTCACTCTTTGTATTAAATGGCAACAACTGGAGTTTATTTTATCAAAATAACCAGCGCATAATAAATGTAAATGTTTCAGGCAATAAAATTTTATTATGTCAGCGACTGTTGAATGGACAGAGCCGTGTAACTGTTTTAAATTCTGACGGAACAATTGCTGCTACGTTAAATCAGCAAACGGGACTTTCATTACCACGCAAAGCAATTGTTTTTAACAATGATTACTGGATAGCTGACTCAACAGAAAGTTTATCACGTTTCAATACTTCTTTAGTTGCGCAATACAAACTCAATTCCCCGGAATCAATAGCAACAGGAGAAATAAAATTTGTGAAAAATAATTTTTATGCAACAGCAGGTACAATAAATAATTCCTGGATTGCTCAAAACAACCGCAACGGTTTTTTTTATTTAAAAGAAAATGAATGGACAAATCTTAACCGAAACAACCGTCAGCAATTTGATTCATTACCAGATTTTATTTCAATTGCTATTGATAATCGTGATGAAACAATTTGGGCTGGTTCTTTTGGGGGCGGGCTGTTGCATGTAAAAGCAGATAATAGTTTGGAGGTTTTTAAACAAAATTCTCCAATCCGCTTTGATGTAAATGAAATTTCTAAATATAAAGTTTCAGGGCTTGCCTTTGACAACGATAATAATTTATGGGTTTCAAATTTTGGCGCAAGCTTTCCCTTGCATGTAAAAAAGAAGGATGGAATTTGGAAAAGTTTTTCAACTCCTTTTTCATTGCCGGGTAATCGTGTAGCACAAATACTGATTGATGACAATAATTTTAAATGGATTGTTTCGCCATTGGGAAATGGATTGATTTGTTTTAATGATAACAACACAATTGATAATGCATCAGATGATAAATGGAAATTGTTATCGTCAGGTGGTAGTAATGGAAATCTTCCATCACCGAGTGTGTTATGTGTTGAAAAGGATAAGGAAGGATTTATTTGGGTAGGTACTACAAACGGTATCGGAGTTATTCAATGTGGCTCCGATATTTTTTCGCCTACTGGGTGTGATGCCATCTTGCCCATTGTACAGCAAGGAAATTTTGCAGACTATCTTTTTAAAGGAGAGGAAGTAAGAAGTATTGTAACAGATGGAGCAAACCGGAAATGGGTGGCAACAAAAAAAGGAGTGTGGCTCATCTCTGCTGATGGTGAAAAAGTAATTTATAATTTTAATGAAAGTAACAGCCCACTACTTAGCGATGATGTAAAACAAATAATAATTGATGGTAAAACAGGAGAAGTGTTTTTTGCAACGGCAAATGGTATCTGTTCATTTAGAAGTACTGCAACTGAAGGAACAGAAAAGAATGAAAATATTTTAGTGTTTCCAAATCCAGTGCCACCGGGTTTCAGCGGTGCCATTGCTATTCGCGGTGTTGTAAATAATGCAATTGTAAAAATTACAGAGTTGAATGGACGATTGATTTATCAAACCCGTGCCTTGGGCGGACAGGCTGTATGGGATGGAAAAGATTATCGGGGCAGAAGAATTGAAAGTGGTGTTTACCTGGTTTTAATAAGTGATGACGCCCGTCCGAACGGATCATCCGGGCGGGGAAGAACACAAAACGCATCTACGAAAATTGTTTTTATTTCAAAATAAAATCATTGTCAGATAATCTGCATAAAACAAAGGGTATTGTTCTCCGTACAGTTAAGTACGGTGAAACCAGTATCATCGTTCTGATTTTAACAGAAAAATTCGGAATACAATCTTATTTGGTAAATGGGGTAAGAACCTCTTCAAAAAAAGGAAGTGGTAAAGCAAATCTTTTTCAACCAGCTGCCATATTGGATTTGGTGGTGTATCATAATGAGCTGAAGCAACTAAATCGTATTAAAGAATTCAAATGGTCGCACTTATATCAACACATTTTCAGTGATGTACCGAAAAATGCGGTTTCCTTATTTATGGTGGAGCTGCTCACTAAATGTTTAAAGCAACCGGAAGTGAATGAAGATTTATTTCATTTCTGCGAAGATGCATTTATACATCTCGATGAAAGCAATACAGCAGTGATGGCAAATTTTTCTTTGTATTTCGCATTACATCTTTCATCGTTGCTCGGGTTTCAAATACATGATACGTACACAAACGAAAAGCATTTTCTCGATTTGATGGAAGGAAGTTTTATTGGTAAAGAACCAGCTCATCCGCATTTTATAGAAGGTAAATATGCTGAGCTAACCTCCGAATTATTAAAAACAATGCGGCCGGAAGAACTGGAACAGATAAAATTAAATCATGAAATTAGAAGACAGTTATTAGATGCTTACCAACTTTTTTTTGCATTACACGTACAGGAATTTGGGGTTATGAAAACATTGCCAGTGCTGAGAGAGGTACTAGGTTAATTTCTTTGAAGATGAAAAATCATTTTCAATCAAACAGAGCCCTGGCTTCTTCCCTTTTTCAAAGCTTCCCAACTCATCATCCCATTGCAATGCTTTAGCTCCGCTGCTTGTTGCCCATTGTAAAATTGTTTCTAATGTTAGTTCAGGAAAATATTGAAGAATGGCTTTTATCTCTTTAGCAATACTCAACTGCCAATTGCTGCTATAGCTATCAGTTCCTAAAACAATATGGCAATTATGTTTGATAAAATTTTCAATAACCGGTGTTTTGTTTTCGATATATAGATTGGCATTTATACAAAAACAATAAACTAATTTTAATCCATTAGCAACTGCATATTCATTTGCCCATACAATATCCTCTTCCGGCATGAATGTATTATGAATAAGAAAAATGGTTTGTCCATTATTAAAATAAGGTAATACAGAACGAATACTGCTTTTTCCCGTTACAGGAAATGGTGATTCAGTAATTCCAAAGATCTTGAAAAGTTTTAAATATTCGCCGCCACCGGTTTTATACAATTCATCTTCTGCCGGGTGTTCCTGGTTATGAATAGAAATGATTTGGTTTTTGGTTGCTTCATTAATCAGTCGAAAAGTTTTAGGGCTAATGGTGTATGGTGCATGAGGGACAAGGGATGTCCGGTGTCGGGTTTCAGATGTCTGGAGTGATGATTCCATTTTTTCCGCTACTGTTTTATATAAAGCAAAATTTTCATCTGCTTTTTCATCGGTGAAACTTAATACCTCTACGAAATTCTGCCAGCAAATTTTGCTTTTGCTTTTTATGGCTGCTGTATCTGCAGTATTACCAATATCACCAACAGCTACAATTCCGTTATCATACATTTCTTTTTCTGCATTGACTATAGCAATCATCTTTTTTAGTGTAGGGTCTTCGTAAGCCTCTCCGCCAACTGGCGGGGGAGGTTTGGAGGAGGCTTCTCTTTTTGTTACTACGGAACATAAAAACTCTATCAACCCGGTATGAGGTGGTATTACATTTTTTAAATGACTGAGTTCAAGATGGCAGTGGCAATTTATCAATCCGGGTGAAAGGATGCCGTCTAATACTTCAATATCATCGCCAGCCTCTGCTTCATTTACGATTGCTTCTATTTCACCTATTGTATTTGTAATAAGAACTTTTTCATTGCCAAGTAAATGATAGCCATCAAATAAATTATCTGCTTTGAATTTTCGGTATGCCATGAGTTGTTTTCTTTTAACTTTGCTGCCCTTAAAGAACCTCACCCTCAATCCCTCTCCAAAGGAGAGGGAGGTAAGAAGGAACGGCTCAAGTACTTATCAATTTTAGTTATGTCGCATTATTTGCTGAATAGAATTACTGTGAGTACAAGAGTGCGACGCAACGAAAGTTCAATAGTAGCAATTAAGCTGGTTAACAAAAATAAAACTTTACATGTTAGATAAATTAGAAGCGATAAAAGGAAGATTTGAGCAGTTGGGAATAGCACTTACCAATCCCGACATTGTGAGCAACAACAGAAAATTTGCTGAAACAAGTAAGGAATACCGCAGCCTGGAGAAAATTGTATACGCATTTGAGGGATATAAAAAAATACTGAACGATATTGTTTTTTATAAAGAAGCGTTGAATGGCGATGATGAAGAAATGCGTGAATTAGCAAAAGCCGAAGCTCCGGGACTTGAAGAAAAGAAAGTGCAACTGGAGGCTCATATCCGGCAATTGCTGATTCCGAAAGATCCGCAGGATGATAAAAATGCGATTATTGAAATACGAGCCGGTACAGGTGGCGATGAAGCAAGTTTATTTGCCGGCGAGCTCCTGAGAATGTACATGCGTTATTGTGAAAGAAGAGGGTGGAAGACTGCTATACTAAGTGAGAGTGAAGGATCGGTTGGTGGTTACAAAGAAGTGCAATTAGAAGTTACAGGTGATGAGGTGTATGGAATTTTAAAATTTGAAAGTGGCGTACATCGTGTACAGAGGGTACCTGAAACTGAAGGCAGTGGTCGTGTACATACATCGGCTGCAACAGTAGCCGTAATGCCGGAAGCTGAAGAAGTGGATTTTGAATTGAACCCAGCAGACGTAAAAATGGAAACATCACGGAGTGGTGGTGCTGGTGGGCAAAATGTAAATAAAGTGGAAACAAAAGTGATGCTGACACATATACCAACGGGTACTGTGATAGTTTGTCAAACTGAACGTTCTCAATTAGGTAACCGGGAAAAAGCTTTTGGAATGATGCGAACAAAATTATATGAAGAGCAGGTAAGAAAACAGGAGGATGAAATTGCACGTCACCGGAAAAGTTTGGTTAGCACTGGTGACCGTAGTGCAAAAATCAGGACATATAATTTTCCACAGGGCCGGGTCACAGATCATCGTATCGGGCTTACACTTTATAATTTACCGGAGGTAATGAATGGCGGAATAAAAGAAATATTGGAAGCATTGCAGTTTGCCGAAAATGCTGAAAAATTGGCGAGGCAGAACTAAAATTATTGCAAACTGCAACCTTTTACTGTAAAAAAACTATCTTGATTTTCTAAAAATTTTAAAACATGTTAGACAAATTATTTGATCTTGTAAAAGGATTTGGACAAAAAACAGTTGTTGAAAACCCTGAAGTTCCTAACGAACATAATGATGATGTAATGGCTGAAGCTACTAATACAGTTGCCGGGGGTTTAAGAAATGTAATGGCAGGTGGTGGATTTGAAAGTATTATCAGCCTTTTTCAAAACAGGGGCCAGGGTAATAATGGCAGCAGTACAAATAGCCTGCTTAAAAACCCGATGGTGAGTATGATGGTGGGCCATTTAATAAGTAAACTTACAGGCAAGTATAAAATGAATACAGCATCGGCAAGTAACGTGGCAACGAATCTTATACCGAATGTATTGGATGGCCTTATTCAAAAAACGCAGGACCCCAATAACAACGACTTTACATTAGATAAATTGATTGGTTCATTAACTGGTGGCGGTGATGTTAAACCTCAACAAGGTGCCGGCGGATTTAATTTTCAGGATTTGATCAGCAAGTTTACAGGTTCTGGGAATGACAGAAACGATGGTGGTGGCGCCAGCAGTGGAGGTTTCAATATTCAGGAAATCATCAACAAAGTAACTGATGGCGCAAGAAATAATATAGGTAATCAGAATCAATCAGGCAGCGGAGGAGGATTGTTTGATTTGATTAAAGGGTTTATAAAATAATTTCTTTTTAGAGTAAATTTTTCCCGCAAATCTTATTGCAAAGGTTTGCGGGGTTTTTTTTGGCTTGAATATTGTCTTTTCATTGACATTCTGTGAAAGCAAACGATTTTATCTTTGTCATGGAAATGCAAATTGTTTTTAGAAGCGGGTTACTTTTTGCTTGCTGTAGAATAAACAACGAGTTCCTTGAATTAGTATCTAAGATTAAAGCAACAGCGGGAGATTTTACGAGTGATTGAAAAGTGGAAATACGAAAAGGAGAGTTTTAATTTTTCATTAACACCGATTTTGATACTAATGGCAATAGATTTGCGTTTATAGAGTATAACTTTTAAACAACGTATTAAATTTTCTCATAAGCAGTTAGTTTTGGTTGCGACCCCTGTCTCTACAGGGGTCTATTTTTTTGCAGAAGATCCAAACCATTTTACGGCAAGCCACCATCCTGCAAAACATCCAACGGCATCTGCAATTATATCTCCGGTATCAAATGATCGGTTAGGAATGAAATACCGCTGGACAAACTCCATTATAATACCATAAACGAGAGCAAGAACAGCAATGGTTGAAAATATCTTAAGTAGGCTGGGAACGGAATATTTTTTTTGGATTCCCCAACAAAATAAAAAAACCAATATACTAAACAGCCCGATATGTACCCATTTATCAAACCAAATTTTATCTAACCAGTTTTCAGTTGGAAAAGATGAACCGGGTAATGTGAGCAGTAAGGTTGAGATAAGAAACCAACAAATACCCGGAATGATTGAAGGCTTAATTTTTTTCAAGAATATTTTTTGCAATAATAACTGAAGATCGAAGAAAAAAGAAAATCATTTTTCAAAACAGAAAGGGTCTCGAAAGAGACCCTTTAACCAACTATAGAACCAAAACCACCAAAGTGGAATTGTATTCTTAAATACGATGAGTTTTATAAATCAGATTTAAGAAAGTGAAAAAGATTAGAGATTGCCAAGCACATACATTGTCCCTTTTGGAGTAAGATTGCCACCTTTGCTTTCGAGTGTTATGGCAAATGCCTGTACATTCTGAACGTTCTTTGCTTTTATAAGTAAGCGTTTTTGCTTTGCGAAAAATTCATTGTCTATTAAACCTAAATCAATGGGTTTACCATCAAGTAAAGCCCAGATTTGATATTGTTTATCAGAAGCTGGTTTGGGAAGATTATTTACTAATAAATAAACATCGTGTGATGTGGTATCCCAATAAACTGTTGTTATTGATTGAGGAGCAGCATCCAAACCTTTTAAAGAGACAATTTTGAAAGAAGGATTTGGTTCGATGATACTTTTCATATCCTTCTCAAAATCTGCAAGCCTTGCCACATACGCTTCTTTTTCGCTGGTAAGATTTTTATTCTCTGTATAAAGGGAATAATTCCAATAAGCACTGCCTGCCAATAAAATAAAACATGCAGCAACTGCATACTTCATCCAACTGACTGATACATGGTTTGTATTTTTATCAGAAGATTTTGGTTCATTCATTGAAATAACCTTAGCCTGTTTTTCTTCTTGCTGAATGGCATTCCATATTTTTTCTTTCATATCAATTGCGGGTGCAACTCTATTTTCCATTGCTGCATTTTCCAGGCTCAACTCAAAATCCTCTCTTGCCTTTGCAATTTCAGGGTATGTACTGCAGTTTTTTTCAAACTCAGCCCTTTCCTGAACATTGGCAATGCCCATTACATAGCTTTCTACTATGCCGCTTGATATGTATTCTTGAATATTCACTTTATATCATAGTTTTCAATTGGGTTAAAGCTGTTCGTATTCTTGTTTTCACAGTTCCCAACGGAATATTTAATGCCTTTGCGATTTCTTCATGTGTAAACCCCTGGAAATAGGATAAATCAATCAGACGCCGATAATCATCTTTTAATTTTAATAATAATCTTTTCAAACCTATCAAATCAATATCCGGTTGAGAAACAGAATTGCCGATATTTTTTTCGCCATTTTCCGGGATACTCAAATTTTGTTTACTGTTTCTATATCCTTTCGATCTTATTTTATCTATTGATGCATTTCTGGCTATGTTCAGCAACCAGGTAAATAATCTTCCTTTTGAAGGATCATATGTATCAATTTTTTTCCAAATACTTACAAATACTTCCTGTAAAACATCATTTGCCAACTCCGTATCATTTACAATGGGGCTGATAATACCATTTAATGCAGCAGCATAGTTATCGTAAAGATAACTGTAAGCCCGATTTTCTCTTTGCTGAAGCAAAGCCACCAGCTCCTGTTCGCTGTATTTGGTTTCCTGGTTCAATTCTATAGTTGATAAAGAAAAAAATCAAATGCATTACTGCATTGGAATTATTTACGACAAATTAATGAGGTCAGATTTAGCTTACTGTTGCTTCATATGCAGTCGCATCCATCAATGCCACCACATCGTCAGGGTTATTTACTTTCATTTTTATCATCCAACCCTCGCCATATGGATCATTGTTTACTGCTTCTGGCACACCAGCCAATGCTGCATTTAGTTCCAGGATTGTTCCGGAAACTGGTAAATAAAGGTCTGAAACTGTTTTTACTGCTTCTACAGAGCCAAAAATTTCCCCTGCCTGCATTTCTTTGCCAATTGTTTCCACTTCAACATATACAATGTCGCCCAATTCTTTTTGTGCAAAATCAGTAATGCCTATGGTAGCAATATCGCCTTCAAGGCTCAGCCATTCATGATCTTTTGTGTAACGGAGGCTAGGAGGGAAATTCATTTTCAAAAGTTTTAATGTTGCAAATATGAGCAAATCCCGGCAAATAAAAATTCCTGTTTTCTAAGTTGCAATTCACCGCCAAAAAATCACCGTTCATGCAAATGAATATGCCATTTGTCGGGAATCACTTTTATGTCATGCGATTGCAATTTATGTTTGCGCCTGAAAACAAAAAAACCAAAAAATAAAATGAAAAAAACTTTAACTGGAATTGTGAGTATGTTTTTCCTGGCTTCGTTTACTTTTGCGCAACAGGTAACAGGAATTGTAATAAACAACGAAGGCAAACCGATTGAAAAGTCAACCATTTCTTTACTGAATGCCAAAGATTCTTCTACTGCGAAACTCGGTGTAACAAACAAAGAAGGAAAATTCAAAATTTCAACCACAAAACCCGGCAGTTATTTAATAAGTGCAACCTATGTAGGATTTATGCCTGTTTATTCTTCAACTTTTGAATTATCAGGTTCCGGAGAGGTTAATCTTCCTGAACTTTCGTTAACAAAGCCTTCATCAAATTTGCAAAACGTAACTGTAGTTGCAAAAAAACCAATGATTGAAGTAAAGGCTGATAAAACTATTTTAAACATAGAAGGAACGATAAATGCCACAGGAAATGACGCATTGGAACTGCTAAGAAAATCTCCAGGCGTTTCACTGGATAAAGATGATAATATCAGTATGTCCGGTAAAAACGGAGTTGCCATTTATATTGACGGCAAACCTTCACCTTTATCAGGGGCTGATTTAACTGCCTATTTAAAAAGCCTTCAATCATCACAAATAGAATCAATAGAGCTTATCACCAACCCATCTGCAAAATATGATGCTGCAGGTAATGCAGGCATTATTAATATTAAATTAAAAAAGAATAAAGCTTTTGGTACAAATGGATCGGTAAATGCCGGATATAATATTGGCATTTTTGGAAAATATAATTCTGGCATTTCATTTAACAGCAGAAATAAGAATGTAAACTTTTTTGGTAATTATAATTATAACCATGGTACAAACCGTATGGTTTTTAATTTATATCGTGATTTGTTAGATACGCTATTTAATGGTAAAAATATAATGGATAGCAGAAATACCAGTCATGGTTTTAAAACGGGTTTGGATTATACATTGAGTAAAAAAAGCACACTCGGTTTTCTTATAAATGGGAACATTAATGATACAAAAATGAAGACTAATGGATCAACCGATATTAGTTACAAGCCAACGGGTGTTAAAGACAGGATTTTAAAAGGTGATAATACAAGTGATGCCGAAAGAAACAACGTAAACTTTAATGTCAATTACCGTTTTGCAGATACAGCAGGGCATGAATTGAATGTGGATGCTGACTACGGTCTTTTCAGAATTAATACCAATCAGCACCAGCCCAATATCTATTACGACCCAACTTTATCTACTATACTGAGTAGTACAATCTATAATTTTATTTCTCCAACCGATATAGATATTTATACATTGAAAACAGACTATGAACAAAATTTCAAAGGTGGAAAATTAGGAATTGGTTTGAAATCATCTATTGTAAGTACGGAAAATAATTTTGGACGTTATAATGTTATCGGCGCTTCAAAAGTGATTGATCTTGCCCGTAGCAATCAATTTGATTACAAAGAAAATATTAATGCTGCTTATGTAAATTTTAATAAGGGCTACAAAGGGTTTTTAATACAAGCTGGATTACGGGTAGAAAACACGAACAGAACCGGAGAATCCTATTCATTGAATAATGATGCCAGCATTAACACCTCTTCTAAAACAACTGACAAAAGACATTACACAGATCTTTTTCCCAGTGCAGCTATTACATTTAATAAAAATCCAATGAAGCAATGGAGTCTTTCATACAGTCGCAGAATTGATCGTCCGGCGTATCAGAATCTGAATCCATTTGAAATGAAATTGAATGATTATGTTTTCATGAAAGGAAATATTGATTTAAGACCACAGTACACAAACAGTTTCGGACTTACACATATTTATAAATACAAACTGAATTTCAGATTGAATTACAGCCATGTAAATGACATATTCACTCAGTTGGTAGATACGACTGAGAAATCAAAATCATTTATGACACAAAAAAATCTTGCCACACAGGATATTGTGAGTTTGAATGTGAGTTATCCATTTATGTATAAGAATTATATGTGGATTACGAACCTGAATACTTCGTACTCAAAATACAAAGCTGATTTTGGTGGTGGTAACAGAAACGTAAACCTTGATGTGCTTTCTTATTCGGTTTTCATGCAGCACAGTTTGAAGTTTGGAAAAAAGAAAGTTTGGACAGCGGAAGTAAGTGGTGTTTATAGTTCGCCAAGTATTTGGCAGGGTACATTTAAAAGCAATTCAATTTGGTTTATAGATGGTGGAGTTCAAAAAACAATTTTCAAAGGGAAAGGAACCATGAAAGCATCAGTCAGTGACATATTCAAAACTTTAAATTGGAAAGGTAGCAGCAATTTTGCAGGTCAGCTCACCATAGCCAGTGGAAATTTTGAAAGCCGTCAGTTTAAAATAAATTTTTCTTATCGCTTTGGCAGCAGCCAGGTAAAAGCAGCTAAACAAAGGAAAGATGCAGCAGAAGAAGAAAAGAAACGTACTGAAGGTGGCGGAATGGGTATTGGTGGAAATAAATAAATATAAGTTCAGTAAAAAAAGTAGCTGCCGGTAACGGCAGCTACTTTTTTTTAAAAGAAATTTTTATGAAGTCTGAATTTCATCAGGCATTACTCCTGAATTATTATTTGTTGCCTTTCCTTGTAATCACCATCTGATATTTCAATAAAATAAACGCCTGATTTAAACCCGGTCAAATTAATTGTCGCTTGTTTTGATTTATTCTCCATTTGTATCTTTTTTAAATTACCGCTATTATCATAAATCTTTATTTCGGTAATTGTTCGTTTAAATGTTTCTGTTGTTTTTGAATCTCCATTAGCAGCACTTAAACAGGGTGGTGGAATATTTGGAACAATTACTTTAAGAGAACTTATGGCCGGGTTGGGAGAAACTTTAAACTGTTCACATCCGCCGCCTCCACTACAGTCAATAGATTTAAAACCAAAATTCAAAATAGTAGTGCCACATGCGTTTGTTGTGGTGCATTTAAAAACCGCTGTTTGCCCAACATTCCAGAAATAGAAATTTATATTGTTTCCGTTTTGTGACCAACTAATATTAGAAGGTGAAGAAGATACTTTACTCCATACGACTGATGTGGCTCCCGTTATTTGCATGTTTGTATAAGTAGTTTGAAGGTTGCAGGAATTGTTATAATCTGTTGATGGGTTGCCAAACCAAATATGTAATGGCTGATTTTGTCCATTTGTAAAATATGAGCCCCCAACGCCAGGTACGCCAACAGTTATTGTTTTTTGAAGAGTGATTGGTTGCCCACCACAAGCATTTGTTATATCTGCCGTTAATATTACTGGACCATCAGAAACTCTTGTTACTGTTGTTTGAGGTAATGTTGGGGAATTAATAATTACTCTCCCGAAAGGTAAGGCTGACCAGAATACTGAAGCGCCTCTTGGAAAACCAGGAATTGTATAAGTGTTGGTAGTGCATAAAATTGAAATGCCACTTATGAAATAAGGGTTAAAACATTCTCCTGAACAGTTAATTAAATTATTCAGGTTTTCCATTTCATTAAAAAGCCATTGTGAATTTCGTGCAGTAAATCTTATGTGAACATTGTTTGAAGTTCCTGCTGTTGTATTGGTTTCCTGTGCTATGAAAGTTTCGCTGGTAGAAGGGTAAGATGAGTTTGTACCATTTACATATTTTTCTGTAAAAGTATTAGCATTGTATGGGCTAACATCTAAAGCACTCCCTACACTAACAAATGTAAAATTAAAAGATACCCCCTGATTGTAGGCATACACCCCAAAGTACCCGCCTAAAAATGGACCCAATGGAAAGGATACATACAAGTTTGCAGCAAAAATCGGCAAATTTGTAAGTTGATTTAACGCTTCAACATCCAATAAAGGATAATTAGAACCCGGTACTCCATCTATGGCTAAATGATTGCCCGGAGCGAAGGCTGTATTATTGTATAGTTGTCTAAAGATATTAATGAAGCCAAAAAGTCTCAGATTATTAATGGTGTAAACTCTCGCAATTTTATTTGTTGAACCTGTATTTGGCAGAGCATAAGCTTCAACTTCTGCTGCTAATTTATAGCTTAGAATTGGGACTCTAAAAAATAATAATCTGCCATAAATACCTGCACTTATACCTGCACCTAAATTGATGAATGTTTTGCACGGGCTAAATAATGAGTTTGCACATTCATTGCCTAAACTTGTTGCAATAAACCGATACGTTGGTTGTGGGTCAGTTGGTGCAAATGTTATCATTGGCCGGTAAGTTGCATCTAAAAAAGTATTGTTGGCAAAAGCATTTGTTGTAGTTGCCCTGTATAATAATAACTGTTGTGTTGCCACTACTGTCCCGTTAAGTTAAATAATAGGTTAATGAAATGCTTACTGGGCAAGCATTCAAATATAGTTCTTTGATTTGACGATTTGAACTGAAAACTGGTTTTTGGCTACATAGTTTAGCTAATGAATCAAGGAAAATA
>JANPEU010000195.1:0-4459 GCA_031423175.1 Bacteroidota bacterium | reverse complement strand
ACTATGGCCCCCAGTATAATTCCAGCTTTTAAATATTTTAATCCGGGTTGAAATAATTTTTCAACAAGGGGCATGGCATAGTGAATTAATTCATGTGTATCGGATGTGGCTTTTGGCAGCACAAAATGTTTATGTCTTGTTTGCGGATTGTATTCATATTTTTCATTGGTGTAACCATTTGTTACTACAAACACATCTATAAATCCTGCTGCGCAAAATTGTCTTCGCAGTTTTTCTGCTGCTCTCGATGCATAAGTGGCTATAGCTTCTTTTATGTCATCAAGTTTATACACCGGGTTGCCAAACATTCTTGTGGTAGCAATCATTTTTTTTATTTCCAACGGATCTTTCATCGGTATGCAGGGTATGCCATTCAATTCTTTTATCAAACGAACGCCAACCACACCACCCAGATTTTTTCTTGCCCATTCTTCAGGCATACTTCTTAACTGCCACCCATTATTTATACCAAGCTGGTGAAGCTTAACAGCATACTGCCTGCCAACACCCCAGAGATCATCCACCATTGTTTTTTCCAATGCTTCTTTTATTTTTTCCAGTGTTTCTAATACCAGCACACCCTGCGTACCCCCTTTATCTTTTTTAGAAAGTTTATTGGCCACCTTCGAAAGCAATTTACTCGGCGCTACACCTACCGATACTTTGATGCCTGTCCATTCTTCCACCGTGTACTTAATTTCAATTGCAGCTTTTTCTAACTTACTTTCTCCAATCATATCCAGGTCTAAAAAAGCTTCATCCACTGAATACACTTCTACTTTCTTTTCACCAACCAAATGCCTTAGCGTATCCATTACCCGCATACTCAAATCGCCATACAAATTATAGTTGCTGCTGAACACTGCCACTTTATGTTTGGCAATGATTTCTTTATTCTGATAATAAGGCGCCGCCATACCTACACCCAATTTTTTTGCTTCATCGGTACGGGAAATAATACAACCATCATTATTGCTGAGTACAACAACGGGTTTTGTTTCCAGGTCGGGACGGAACAGCCGCTCGCAGGAACAATAAAAACTGTTACAATCAACTATTGCTTTCATCGTGTATTAAAACCCCGACGGCGATTGCAAATCCCGTCGGCGGTTAAACTAATTAGCGATTAAATAAGATTAGCCCCAATAAAAAAAATAACTCCCTAAAAAAAAGTCTCTGTTTTATAAATATTCGATAAGATATTTATCTGCTTCCTTATTTTCTATATAAATTTTATGCGCATTTTCGAAAGATTCAACACTCCCAAATCGCTGTATCACTTTTTCTGCAGCCACTATGGTATTATCATTTTTTAGAATAGTATGATAAGAAGAAAACTCCCATTCTATGAAATCTTTTACAAAGTCATGATGCTGGGCATTGTGATGACAGTAATAAATCATAGACAAAAGATAATTTTCATCATCAATCAATTTTCTTTCAAATGGAGATTCAAATAAAGGACCCGTACGTTTATGAGCTTTATTAATTGATTGCGCATAAGAGTTGAAAAAATGACCTAATTGTTTTGATGCATTCATTTTAAACAGACCCTGCCCATCTCTTCGGGCCACTTCCACATTTTCTTTTACATACACCAGCAGATGAAAATGGTTTTTTAATAAGCAATAAGAAAGTATTTCCAAAACATCGGCACAGTAAAATTTATACTGCTGCAGAAAATAATAGTAGTTTCTTTCTTCTTTAAAAAGATTTTCTCCGTTTACGCCTCTGTTGTAGATATGGAAGTATTGACCTTCGAGTAATGGTTGGATATACATAGTTTAAGTTTTTAATTTTTTCTATTAGCCGCCGACGGGGCTTCGCTATACCGGGTGAATAACATAGGTAACCACCCCCCACAAAATAAAATCAGTAAACTCAGCCAGGTTAATGGTTTTGTACCGGTTGTTATCCGGTATTAAAAAAGCCGAAGAAAAATTTTTGTGAAACCGCCGTACAATCAATTCACCATTTAATACAGCAACAATAATTTTTCCATTGGCAAGTTTCAACGATCGGTCAACGATCAGTACATCTCCATCAAAAACTCCTGCATCTTTCATTGCATCGCCTTTCATGCGGAAAAAATAAGTAGCGGGTTTGTTTTTAATAAGCTGTTCATTCAAATCAATACCCCGTTCGGCATAGTCATCGGTAGCTGCACCAAAGCCCGTTGCATTTGCCGTTTTTACCTGCTGTTGGGCAAATTGTTTTGAACCCCGGTAAGCAGCGCCATAAAATTCTTCGCCATCCATAAGAAAAGTTTAAGCCTCATCACCAACCATCACCCGAAGAAAAAAGTTAATGAATCATTATAAAATAAAATTTCAGAAAATAAAGGTGCGAAAAAAAATTGATACAACTAAATATTTTAGTATATTTATACTAAATATTAAGGCATTTGTTTTTTGATCAAAAGGAGGGAATATGAAAACGATAGTAAATATAATTCCGGGGACCGGGTAAATGAATATTTATTAGTACTGAGTCCGCATGAAGAATTGCGGAACAAGATTATAAAAGTAAAAGAAGAATTTTCGAAAAAATATCCGCAGGATGCTGTGTATAAAACGGACCAAGCGAGGCGGGATTATTGCAATTAACATTGATAAATTTTCAAAGTATACCATGATGGAAGAAAGAATTACAAACCGGTCGCATACAATTGCGATGAGGTACCCGCCATTTAAAGTAGAACTGAAAAATTTGGAATTTTTTTCAGATAAAACATGTATAATCTCACAAGCAAATTATCCATTCAGAAAATAGTAAAAGAAATACATACAGACTGGCAACATCTGAAGAATTTATTTTTTTTCTCCCCACTAACTATTTCTTTTTTATTAGGAAAAAAAATCTTTAGATGATGGAATTAATGCCGGATTGGTTTCGCCTATTTTACGAGCTGATAAGCCAGGTTGTCAAATTCAAAAAAATTGTCACTCTTTTGTTTGAAATTTTTATGACTAATAGTTCTTACAACTACTAATTTTTTATCGGGAAAAATAGTTATCAATTGCCCCAAATATCCTTTTGCTGCAAAACCAATACGTGTTGCTTTTTCTTTCACAAATGTGTAAATGTCATGATGGATATTATCATGACAGTTGGCATCACTACTATATAAATAATCTTCATGATATAATTTAATAAATTCATCGCTTCCCCCGATTTTTTTCACAGATGGCAGTACATCAAGAGCCATTAAAAAATCATCATTGTTATTGTAGCGTCCAATTATTTTTTTTAAATCATTAATCAGAGTTGTATCATTTAAACCCGCTTCCTGTATTTTTTGAATGTTGCTATTATCAAATGTTATAAAACTTGATGTATAGTCATAAACTAACCACCACAACAAACCGCAAGTGCCGTTGAATTTTTGCCCGGGTTTCATTGATTCATCAAACCAGCTTTCATTGATAATTTGTTTACCCTTCCAGTATCCTTTATGTTGCACAAGTAATCCAACCTTGGCCATATCGTCAGCTCTGATTAAAAGTTCTGCCATTCCAATCGAATTTCCCTTTTTTAAAAGAGTAGGTTCAAACTCTTTTTTTGTCTTATAAATGGAAATATCTGAGAGCCAGTTAAAATTCTTAATTCCAAGCGGGGCGAAAAGATTCTGATTTATATATTTATCCATTCTCATACCACTTGCTTTTTGTATAATGCCTGCAAGCAGATTCACAGCTTTGTTGTTATAAAAGAACCTGGAACCAGCCGTATCAGATATTTCTGCACTAAGGGCAAGTTGAACATAGTTGGGGCTAAGATAAATTTCATCATCAGCTCTTGCCGTAGATTGCAAACCTGATGTATGATTTAAAAGATGCCGGATTGTTATTTTCTTTTTTAGCCCCTGATTCCATTCAGGATAAAACCTATAAACAGGAGTGTCAATGGAGTTTAATTTACCATTTGTAATTAATAAGCCTATGCCAAGATTTACAAATGATTTTGTAGCAGAATTAGCATCTAAAGGAATATAAACGCTATCGAAGCATTGATTTAATATCAGTTTATCATTTTGATAAACAACTAATGCGCTTGAATGAGTTTTTTTTGCCCAGGTAATAAGAGTATCCAAGGCTTCTTTGTCAACCGTCTGAGATAGCAATCCAAATGGTGAAAAGAAACAAAAAATAAATAAATACTTTTTCATGAGTTGACTTTTTGTAGTTGAATTACTTTCAATGCAGTTATTAATAAAAATAACTGGAATAAAAATAAGCTTTTAATTAAATAAATAGTAGTTCATATTTATGAAATTAAAATGTCCTTTTATCAGGAGCAATAATAAACAGCGACTTTGATATGTTTAATAATTGCTGATTAAGGTGTATAAGAAATAAATGCCCTTTTAAATAAATTTCGGTAAAAAGAAGAAAACAACATGCAGGGGAAACCTTATCTTTTGTATCCGGGATTAAATTAAGCGTAACAGTTATGTCAC
>JANPEU010000194.1:0-2031 GCA_031423175.1 Bacteroidota bacterium | reverse complement strand
TCCCAATAAGAAATTGGGATTTTTTGTGACCGCGATAGGATTCAAACCTATAACCTTCTGATCCGTAGTCAGATGCTCTATTCAATTGAGCTACGCAGCCATTTACCTAAACGTGGGCGGCAAAAATAAGGCAAAATCAAGTCTGACCCAAAGGATATTATGATTATTCCACACCCGGCTGCTTTAATTTCCATCCTGTTTTTATTTTTTCATCATCCACCAACTTCTTTACATCAGCCAGTAATTTCTTTGCATCATAAACAATTCCGTCTTTGATTGTATATTTTACTCCGCCAACCCTTATTGCTTTATTCTGTTCATTTAATTTAATTGATCCTGTTCCAAATAATACTTGTAAATTTTCCAGTGGGTTAGCATCCACAATTACCATATCTGCCAGTTTTCCAATTTCGATACTTCCCAAATCTTTTTCTGCACCCAAAGCTTGTGCACCATTTAATGTGGCACTGCGAATTACTTCCAATGGATGAAAACCGGCTTCTCTTAATAATTCCAATTCCCGTATATAACCAAAACCATACGTTTGAAAAATATATCCATTATCACTTCCTGTTGTAACTCTTCCGCCACGATTTTTATATTCGTTGATAAAACTCATCCAGAGTCTGTAATTTTCTTTCCATTCTATTTCTTGCTCTGTTCCCCAATTAAACCAGTACGACCCGTGTGATTGACGGCTGGGTTGATAAAATTTCCAGAGAGATGGTAATGTATAATCTTCATGCCACTCTAATCTTCTTGTTTTATGTAAGTCGCGGCTTGCTTCATAAATATTAAATGTAGGATCTATCGTATAATCCAAACTGATCAATTCATTCATAACCGAATTCCATTTATCACTAAAAGGTTTTGCAGCTTGTTTCCATAATTTACCAGCTTCTTCAAATCGGTGTTCCTCATTGCTGTAATTATAATCCAATGGATAATTTTGAACTGTACGATCAGTAAACAATGCTTCCGGTAAACCGTACCAGTGTTCCATCGATGTCATACCAGCCCGTGCAGAATTTAAAACATTCCATTGCGCCACACTCATCTGGGCATGATGGCAAGTGGATCTTAATCCCAATCTTTTATTTTCTTTTATTGCTGCATCCATTATCTGCGGAGCGGCGCCAAAAAATTTTATTCCATCTGCTCCTTTCTTTGCATTTTCTCTTACCCATTCTATTGCCTGTTCAGTTGTGCTGATGGGTTGTTTAGCACCTTGACCAAATGAAGTGTAAGCAAAAATTCGTGGAGCAGTTATTTTCCCTTCATTGCTTTTTTGTTTTTCATCGAGCACCCAATCCAATCCATTGCCACAACTGGGGTCACGTATAGTTGTAATGCCATGAGCAAGCCATAATTTAAAAACATATTCTGCAGGCGTACCCTGTTCAGTACCTCCGATATGCCCATGCATATCTATAAATCCTGGAAGCATATACATTCCATCGCAATTGAGTTCCTTCCCTCCTTCTTTTAATTTAGGTCTGCGGTCATTATTAATCGGCATACCGGCATTACCAACATTAGCAATTTGAACAATCCTGTTTTTCTCCACTACTATATCCATCGGGCCTATCGGCGGAGCACCATTACCATTAATAAGTATTACACCCCGGATTATCAACTGTGACCACGGTCCTTCACCTTCTTTTAGCTCAGGTGCTTTTTTTATTTGGGCAAAAATTTTTGTGGCAAAGAAAATACAGAAAAGAAAGAATGAAATTTTTCTCATAGTTGAAGTTTGAAATAGGAAATTACAAATAAAATTGAAAGCAGAATTTATTATATGCAATTCATCATTGCCCCTTCCAATCGGGTAAATATTTTTTTACAAACTCAGCAAAGGGTGGGTAATTTTTTATGCCATTCAAATCCGGATCGGTTATCAGGCTTTCATAATCTTTAAAGCCTTTGTCAACGGCCAATTGTAAATAACGTACCGTTTCAGGCTTCTGATTATTCAATGCATAGCTGCAAGCCAGTTGATAATGTGTATTTGCATTCCGGGGCGTAAGCCTC
>JANPEU010000193.1:0-17566 GCA_031423175.1 Bacteroidota bacterium | reverse complement strand
ATGTTCAAATTCAGTTACTGCAGGTAATTCATTTAATTCTCGAACATCAATA
The DNA here is from genome assembly GCA_031423175.1 of Bacteroidota bacterium. Lineage (GTDB taxonomy): Bacteria > Bacteroidota > Bacteroidia > Chitinophagales > Chitinophagaceae > VBAR01. Next base: position 17,514 of record JANPEU010000193.1, on the reverse strand, counting down.
ACTTTCGTTTTGCTTTCGAGCAACATAGAATCAAACTTATCTGCATCAATTTCAAATTGGAGATTATCAGTTACACATACATCTTCATATTTCATTTTTAAAAATTCAGTTTCATTGATTGGACTGATTTCGGATTTTGAACTTTGTTCATACTTAAAAACAAAAACCTGATTGTTCAGAGCATTATATGTCAGCAATTGATTTATTAATGGTTCTCCAATGCCGGTTATTAACTTAATAGCCTCACTTGCCTGCATACTACCGATAATCCCTGGAAGTACACCTAATACACCGGCCTCAGAACAATTCAATACTTCATTTTGCTCCGGTTGAACAGGAAATAAATCACGGTAGTTAGCGGTTCTTACTTTTTCATTCCGGGTAACATTGAAAACGGCTACCTGTCCTTCAAATCTATTTACGCCAGCATACACAAGTGGTTTTGCTTTCAGCACACATGCATCATTAATCATATAACGTGATGCAAAATTATCTGTGCAATCAATAATGATGTCATATTCATTTATTATTCCAAGGCAATTATTTTTATCTAAATGAATATGATATTCTATTAATTCAGTATCCGGATTTACCAAGCGAAGTTTTTCGGCTGCAACAGAAACTTTTGATTTACCGATATCGTTTGTATCATATAAAACCTGCCGGTGAAGATTTGATAATGACACTACATCATTATCAACAATGCCAATACATCCAATACCGGCTGCAGTGAGATATTGTAAAACCGGGCAGCCTAATCCACCGGCGCCAATCACTAATACTTTTGCCTGCAGCAATTTTTGTTGTCCTGCAATGCCAAATTCTTTTAAAAGGATTTGCCGCTGATATCTTTCATATAATTTTCCGCTATTCATTTTATCCGCCAGAAAATGGGGGGAGTAATGCTATTTTAACATGCTCACCAATTTCTATTTTTTCATGAATGATTTGATTATCTACTGCTATAAGAAATTTCTTTTCTTTTAATAAAGGATATTGAGCATATAATTTATTTAACAGCAAATCTGTATCAGTAACATGGCTGATGGAAACAACAGAAGTTCCTGTAATGTCTTCCAGCTGTCCGAATATGAGAATATTTACATTCATCAATAATATTTTTTTATTGCAAGTTACTGAACCCTTTCGATTATTATTTTTTGCAACCCCTGTACATAACGGCGACCTGTTGCAATATCTGCCGGACATAGTAATGCAATACAATCCTTCCTGTCTTTTGCTTTTACCCCATCTGCTTCTGTTATAATCATTGCCTGGTTGCCTATACCAGAATTAAATATTTCATTCCAGGAATAAACAACTTTATATCCATCGGCAGCTATACAGGTAAAATAAAATTCGCTCAGGAGCTTTGGGCTGGAAATATCAATTTCAATTTTCATCAACACATCTTTTAATAAAACTCCTTTTATATTCTTCAATACTTTTTTCCGTTCCATCAGGTGATTATAAATAACAATACTGTCAAGGGAAATGGATTTATAACCATCTAATTCGACTAAAGAAAAAATAAAACCCTTTTTCACTTTCCCTTCAACAGTAACACTGGAAGTAGTTTGAGTGCCATGCTGAGCCTGCATAAGGGTGGAAACAATAATAAAACCAATCAACAAACAATATTTCATTGAATATAATTAAGCATGTGTAAAAATTAATTTGTAAGCTGCCAGCATCAATACAAATGCCAGCAAAATCCGCAGCACATTCTGGTTAAATTTCATAGCCCCGAAATAAGCCCCGCAAAGTCCGCCTGCAAATGCCACCACAACATAACCAATCATACTTGTATTAAAGTCGATGCCTTTTGTCCATTGCCCTACCAAACCGGACAATGAATTTACGAAAATAAACAGTGCACTGATTGCTGCTGTCTGTTTCTGGTCAGTCCATTTCAGCAATAGCAATAAAGGGGAAAGAATGATGCCGCCTCCAATGCCAATGACGCCGGAAATAAAACCAATTGCTGCTCCCATTAAAATAGATATTCCAACATGACTTTTTCTGATTTTCGTAACAGGAATATTTGGAAAAAACAAAAAGCGGATGATAGGAACTAACAGTAATATTCCCAAAACTATTTTGTAGGTGCCTGTATCAATATCAGTACGGCCACCCAAAAAAGCCATGGGGACAGATGCAATTGCAAGTGGCAGAAATATTTTAAAAATAAAATGCTTTCCGCGGTAGAACTGAATGAATGAAGTAAGTGAAACAAACAAATTCAATAACAAGGCAGTTGGCCGCATTACTTCTTTTGCCAAATCGAAAATGGCGCCTAATGCAAGATAACCGCTGGCACCACCATGCCCGACAGACGAATACAAGAATGCAACCACAAACAACAAGAAATAAAATAAAATCATCAACTCTGTCGTCATGAAAAATTATTTAGGTAATAAATGGATTTCAACTTTTTCGCCAGCTGTTATTTCCGTTATTGAATCGGGTATCACCACAAGGCAATTAGCCCTTGCAAATGAATTCAGTTTGTAAGATTCCTGTCCTTCTGGTAAATGAACCTGTTCCCCATCAAATATTCCTTTTAAAAAATGCGTCATGCCGGAAAGTTTTTTATAAGAAGATGAAATAGGTACTTGTATATTTTCCAATTGCAATTTTTGGTCTGTCATTTTTTGCAATGACGGAATCACATATTCATAAAAGCAAGTAAGCACCGAAGCAGGATTACCGGGTAAACCAAAAAACAAAATATTTTCTTTTTTACCAAAGAAGATGGGCTTACCGGGTTTCTGTTTTATTTTATGAAATATTTTTTGTACCCCGCAATTTTCTGAAACCATTACTGTAAAATCATAATCACCCACACTTACACCACCGGTCATTAAAATAATATCGCTTTTTCCCAAAGCATTTTCAAGAACCTTTGTTAATGTTTCCGGATTATCATCCGATTGATAAATTGTTATATCATGAATATGCAATTGTTTAAGCGCTGCTGTTAATGCAAATGAATTGGATTCATATACTTTACCGAACTCAGGTGTTGTGCCAGGATTTTGCAATTCATTTCCTGTAACAATAATACTTACCCGTGGATTTGGAATTACTTCAACGAATGCGATTCCCATTCCAGCCAAAAAGCCAATTGCTGGCGGAGTTAATAAAGAACCTGCGGGCAGTGCCAATTCACCTTTCGCAATTTCAGTACCAGGCAATCTTACATTATCACCTTGATTTAACTTGTCATCTTCTATTTGCAAATAGCCATCTGCTACTTTTGATTTTTCCTGAACAACTACAGTGTCCGCACCTTCAGGCACAACTGCACCTGTAAAAATCCGGATAGCTGTGCCCGATTTTAAATTTGCAAAAAGATTGGTTCCCGCAGCTTGTTCTCCTGCCATAGAAATTGGCTTACCAATACTTGCAAAAGCAATTGCATATCCATCCATACCTGATTGAGGAAATGCAGGAATATTTATTGATGCATAAATATCTTTTGCTAAAATTAATCCGGAAGCAAGTTCCAATGATAAATTAACTGATGAATGTCTTTCAACATTTTCCTGAATACTATTTTTTGCTTCACTAACTGAAATCATACCCCTGACCCCTAAAGGGAAATTAAATTATTAAATGTTTCTCAATGCCCCTTTAGGGGTTTGGGGTTTTCTACCCCCCGATAGTTATCATACTCCGGTTATGAATATTTTCTGTGTGAATATTTTCCAGGTCTGTCGTGAACTGACCACCCAAGGCTTTTTTCTTATCCAAGATACTTTGATAAATAAGCGGGAGAATATCTTCTTTATTTCTGAAAGGGGTTAGCAGATCAGTTTCTGATTGAGAAAACAAACAGTTTTTCATTTTACCGTCCGCTGTCAATCGCATCCGGTTGCAATCACTGCAGAAAGGTGCACTCATCGTGCTGATGATTGCGAATGTGCCCTGATGCCCGGGAATAATAAATTTTTTAGCCGTAGCATTTTTTTCCTTTTCCAAAGGAAGAATATCAAACTCACTACTTACTGAATCCAGAATCTGCTGACACGTAAATACTTTTTCACTTTCCCAATGATTACCTGTAAATGGCATGAACTCAATAAACCTCACATGCACGGGTTCATCCTTTGTCCATTTGATAAAATCGATTATCTCATTATGATTTAAATTCTTTATCACTACCATATTCACTTTGACATGAAATCCACGGTTTATCATCAGGTGTATATTTTCATACACCCTTTCAAACTGGTCACGCCGGGTCATCAGATTAAATTTCTCTTTATTCAATGTATCCAAACTAATATTCAGAGAATTGACACCGGCATTTTTCAATAAGTCAGCAAATTCATGCAGCCTTGTTCCATTTGTAGTTATGGTAAGATTGACCGGAAGCTTTGATAAACGTAAGATGATATCAGCAGCATCTTTTCTTACAAGAGGTTCACCACCGGTAAGTCTTATTTTATTCACACCCTGCGATACAAATATTTTAGCAATGGATTCTATTTCATCCGGCTGCATCAGTCTGCTGGCAGGCGTAAATTCATAATCTTCTTCCGGCATGCAATAAAAACAACGCAGGTTGCAGTTATCCGTCATTGAAATGCGGAGGTAATTATGCACCCTGTTGAATCCGTCAATTATCATTTTCTTTTTTTAATAATTCATAAAACATTTAAAACCTCACCCCTAACCCCTCTCCAAAGGAGAGGGGCATTAAACTCTAACTAGAAGAGCTTCAGAATTAAATCAGGAAATTAGTGATTCATAATCTTCTTTCGTATCAATATCTTTTATCCCTTCCGGAAATGGAACTGTTGCCACTTTATCCGGGTTATCAGCAATTAATTTCCTTGCGCCTTTATCTCCAGTTAACTCCATCAATGCAGGAAAAAAATTTTTATGAAATAATGCCGGCGTTCCGGTTTTATCATTATAGCTGCTTGCTACAATCGGCATTCCGGTTTCATTTCTTTTTTCTAATAAATTTAATAATAAAGAACTGTTTACATGAGGCTGGTCGCAAACCATAAAAATAACACAATCCGGCCTGAGTATCGTCTTTGAAATATTTTCTAATCCGCAACGAATGGAAGACGCCATGCCCTCCTGCCAGTCTTTATTTTCAACTATTATAACTGGTTTATCTTTTAATTCATCTCTCATTAAATCAGTATTTGCGCCGAGTACAACAAAAACAGATTGGCAACCGGTTTCCAATGCTTCATCCACAGAATGCCTTAACAAATTCTTGCCTTTGTAAGTTAGCAGTTGTTTAGGACTACCCAATCTTGCTGATGTACCGGCTGCAAGAATCACAATAGCAAATTTTTCATTCGTTGTAATCGTTGTCACTATAATTTTTTATTTTCTATTTCTGTAAACAATCTTGAATGTATAAAATCATTACTCTCCCTTAAGGACATTCCTTTCTTACCCGCAAAGACTGCTTTAATTTCACTTATGATACTTAGTGCAATCTCTTCTGCTGTTTCAGCACCAATTTCTAATCCTACGGGGCTATAAATAGAATTCAATTGCTTTTCAGTTATTTCCATCCCTGTATCTTTCAATTCATCCAGCATGCTTTTTAATTTTTTCTTTGGCCCCAATAAACCAATATAAGTCACATTTCGTTCAAGCAACACTTTCAGCATAGCAAGGTCATAATTATAATTATGTGTCAAAAGCACAAATACGGTTTGCTCATCAATTGTTATTTGTTCCAAAACATTTTCAGGTTTGCTTACCAGTACCTGGCAAGCACTTGCAAAACGTTCCGGTTTTGCATGCGTATTTCGTCCATCTACAACTCTTGCTTCCCAACCAATCATATCTGCCATATTAACCAAAGGAATTGCATCATTGCCGGCACCCACCACTACCAACGAAATTGGTGGTTGCAAAAATTCTATAAAAGCAGTTATTGCTTGTCCTTCAGAAATATATTTTTTAAAAGAAGATGTTTGAGTTTTCATTGCATGTATTACATCACTCATCAAAGGTTCTTTGATACTTGCTAAAGGAATAGTACCAGTGATAGTATTATCTTCTTCCAGCAACAGACAAGTTCCAATTTGTGGTTTATTTTTTTCTTCTGTGGAAAATAATGTAACCAGAACAGATTTTTGTCGTTTTGCAATTGCTTTTTGTAAAAGATTTATTGGATTAATTGTTGACTTTACATTGATTGGTTCAAAAAGAACCTGTATGATTCCGGCACAACCTAATTGTACACCAACAGAAACATCTTCTTCATCGGTTGTATCATAGGTTACCAGTTTAGAATTTTGTTGTGCAATCACCAGTAAGGCTTTCCGTAAAGCATCACCTTCCATGCATCCGCCGCTGATAGCACCGGTTAACATGCCTTCATCATTTATCAGCATCCGGGCACCGGGTCTGCGGTAAGATGAACCATCCAAATGAACAACAGAAACCAATGCAGTTTTTTTGCCTTGTTGTTGCGCCTTATCAAAAGACAATAGTATTTCATGAATTTCTTTCATCTATATTAACGAGATGGGTTAAATAAATCAAAACCTGAGTAGGTTTGTAATTTACTATTTATTTAAAGATTTTATACAACTACAATTTATGCAAATTCAGTTTTAATAACCAATCGTAGTAGATTAAATAATTTTTCTTGTCGTTTATCTAATTTTTATAACTTACATTATTATCCAAAACAAATTTGCTATGGCTATTTACAATTTATCTATTAACGGAAAAACTTATAAAGTTGATGCTGACCCTAAGATGCCCTTACTCTGGGCCATCCGGGAACTTGCAAATCTTACGGGAACTAAATACGGTTGTGGAATTGCACAATGCGGTGCTTGTACGGTTCATCTGAATGGTAACCCTATCCGTTCTTGCTCAGTTCCGGTTTCAGCAGCAGCCACTCAAAAAATTACAACAGTTGAAGGATTGTCTGAAAATAATAACCACCCCTTACAACAAGCATGGATTACTGAACAGGTGCCTCAATGTGGTTATTGCCAGAGTGGGCAATTAATGGCAGCGGCTGCATTACTAAAACGAAATCCCAATCCTACTGACCAGGATATTGATACGGCTATGCAGGGTAATATATGCCGTTGCGGTACTTATCCGCGAATACGCAAAGCAATAAAAACCGCTGCTACAACGATGACTAAAACTTCATCCAACTAAAATTTATTTTAAATGAAATCTATAGATAAAAACTTATCACGCAGAAATTTTATCAGGCTTACCGGTATGACCGGCGCAGCATTAACAATTGGGTATGCAACTCCGGCATGGGCAAATGATGGAGAAATTTTTACAATTGAGGCTGCTGATGCACAGAGTATCGAATTGACTTCCTTCATATCTATTGATAAAGCCGGGAAAGTTACTATTATGAATCATCGTGCAGAAATGGGACAGGGCTCTTTCCAGTCAGTACCACAAATTATTGCTGAAGAACTGGAAGTTAATCTTGACCATGTAACTATTTTATTTGCCCCATCAAATCCGGGTAAGTATGGTAGCCAGCTTACCGGGGGTAGTTCTACAGTGAGAGAAGCCTATAAGCAATTACTTCGTACCGGTGCTACAGCAAGAGAAATGTTAATTGAAGCAGCTGCAAAAAAATGGAATGTAAATAAACCGGAGTGTTATGCCGAAGAGGGAAATATAATTCACCGTGCGACTGGTAAAAAAATTGGTTACAGTGATTTAGTTGAAGATGCTTCCAAATTAACGCCTCCGAAAAATGTTCGGTTAAAAGACAGGGCCAATTATAAAATTATAGGTAAGCCATTAGTACGTCAGGATAATCCGGATAAAATAAATGGAAAAGCCATATTTGGTCAGGATTTAAAAGTTCCCGGGATGATGTATGCGGTAGTAGAACGCAATCCACGTTTTCATGGAAAAGTAAAAAGCTTTGATGATAGCGCCACTAAAAAAGTGGTTGGTGTAAAGCATGTTTTTAAAATACTGATGCCAGTATTTGCAAATCAGCGGGAAGGAGTGGCAGTAGTTGCAGATTCATTATGGGCTGCCATGCAGGGACGCAAAGTCTTGAAAGTAGAATGGGATGATAGTGGCTTTGAACATATAAGTACAGAACAATTGTATGCCCGTATGAAAGAAGATTTAAAAAAACCAGGTTTATCTCAACGTACCGGTGGAAATACAGAAATTGCTTTTCAGAAAGCTGATAAAAAAGTAGAAGCGATTTATGAAACTCCATACGAAACGCATAGTTGTATGGAACCACTTAATTGTACTGCCCATTACCAGGATGATAAATGTGAAGTATGGGGACCTATCCAGGCGCCTGATTGGATACAAGGAGATTTAAGTCAGCTGCTAAAAATGCCTCCGGAAAAAATTACAGTAAATATGACTTTTCTGGGTGGTGGTTTCGGTCGTAAAGCTTTTACGGATTATACATCAGAAGCAGTTTTAATTTCTAAAGAAATAAAAGCACCTGTTCAGGTTGTATGGACACGTGAAGATGATATGACGCAAGGGCCTTTCCGGCCAGGTGCAGTTTATGAATGTAAAGGTGGATTAGATAAAGACGGAAAGATTATTAGTTACCAGTCTAAGATGGCGGCACAAAATATGGATCATCAATGGTCTCCTAATCCTGATAAAACAGCTTATAACAACAGTAACACTGAAGGTTTTCCCGAACAGTATTTTACTTCTATACCGCATTATGGTTTTGCAGATGTTCCAACAGTATCACCCATACCGGTGATGTGGTGGCGTTCAGTATATTCTTCTACAAATGGTTTTGCTTATGAAAGCTTTATAGATGAAATGGCCCATGCAGCCGGTAAAGATCCGCTGGAGTTCAGAAAAAATCATTTAGGTGGTGGTGAACGTTACAGAGCAATATTAGAAATGCTGGAAGAAAAAACAAATTGGAAAACAAAAGGTAAAAATGATGGATGGGGTATTGCCATTACTGAATGTTTTAAAAGTATAGTTGGCGAGGCAGTAAAGGTTTCTAAAAACTCAGCTGGTAAATTAAAAATTGATAAAGTTATTGCAGTAATGGATTGTGGCTGGTATGTAAATCCTGATATTGTCCGGGCACAAGTTGAAGGTAGTATCATTATGGCCCTGGGTGCGGCAGTTACACATGAGACTCATTTTTTGGAAGGCAAAGCTGTAGAGACCAATTTTCATCAATACAAAATGCCACGTATTAATGATATTGGTGAAATTGAAGTGCATATTATGGATAATGATGAAAAGCCCGGTGGTGTAGGTGAACCCGGTCTGCCTCCATTTGCTCCGGCTTTATGTAATGCAATTTTTAATTTAACAGGAAAACGAATCCGTAAACTGCCTTTTAATATTGAAGAAATTTAATAGGCTACTTATTTTCTTTGTGCTTTAACCTGTGCTGGTGTTACGGTAGGATATTTATTTCCCCAGTTGCTGCGTATATAAGTTAACACATCCGCAATTTGCTTATCGGTTAAATAAGGCTGTGCAGGCATATCCGTATTATATTTTTTCCCATTTACAATAACTTCACCGAATTGCCCCTTTAAAATAACATCGATTATTTTTTTTGTATTTTTTAAATAATTGGTTTTTGCTACAGGTGGATATACCCCTTCAAGCCCTTCTCCATTTTCCATATGACAACTTTGACAATACTGGATATAAACCTCTTTTCCATTTTTTAATTCTTGTAAATGTTTTCTACTATGAGAAATTGTAAAAGATGTACTGAGAGTTAAAATACAGGCAAACAACAGGAATAATTTAATCATTACTAGAAATTTATTTTTGAAAAAAAGGAAACGCCAAGTTAATCAATTAGCACTAATAGACAATCTGTACTTCATTACAAGGGACAAAATACCAATATTTTAAATTGGGTATAAAATCTATTCTGCCCCGTTTGTACACGTTAGATGCAGAAAGTTCTTGCATTCTGATTTAATAATTCAGACACAGGATAATTTCATTATTCACTGTAGAAGTAAAGAAGCGGAGAGTTGATTTTTTTATTGTTTAAAAGTCAAACTGCCTACACTTTGAAATTTATCATACCTCTTTATTTCTCCTTACTGTTATTATCCTTCAGGAATTGCTTATACTTTTTCATAAACTCTTCGTATTTGTATTTGCCATTCACCGGTTTTTCTTTCCCCGATGTAGCATCATCTACCAGTTTAAAATAAATCTGTGGAAATTCATCAGAATATATAGCAGGAATCAGGCCTGCTTTATTAAATGCAGCAAAAAGAGAGAACAACAAAAAAAGTGACGCAAGGACTATTGAATGATCCCGGTATCCTCTGACCATTTGCATTGTAGTGACTTTATTACCATCCACAAGGTCATCTCTTTTTATAAATGCCCCAATGATGAACACAAGCAATAAAGCGAATGCTGCCATGCCGACCCATTCTGCTTTTTCAGCGAAAAAAGGTATCATGATTAATGAGACAAGGAAAAGGACAATGCTCAGGTGAAAAATCAAACCCAACCAGGCCAATCTTTTATTTCTGAATAGGAGCCGTTGGTAACGAACGAACAATTTTCGGATATAGAAAAAAATCAGCCATACACCTGCAGCAGCAAAAAGCCATTCGATATAAGGGAAATGGATATGAAAAACACGGCATCCGAATATTACAGAGAACAGAATCATGGCTGCCAGTTCTGCCAATGCATAAACATCTTTTGTTTCCTTTTTCCCAATTGATGTGATGAATTCCAACAGGAATATTAATCCGAAAGCAAAAGCGACTCCGCCCATAATTTTTAAACCATAGCTATTCTGTGCCATGGAAGCAAAGCTGCCCATAACCAGCAGTATAAAAAGCAAATAGTATATGGCGTTAAACTTTTTCATTAAATAGGTAAATAAAATATATAGTTTAAATCATGAGTTAAAAATTCGTCCATTGATTTCCATTTTTGTACTCCTTCTTCTGCTTCCTTTTTACGGCAAGCCTGCCATATGATAAATGTCCTGGCTATCAATTCCTGTGATTCAGTTAAAGTGGGTGGGATGGATGTAAGAGCCCGATAAAAATTACCCTCTTCAGCAATACCATATACCCGGCTTGTTACTCCTCTAAATTTATTTTCTTCAATGATGTCTGCGAGAAAATCAGAAGATAAAGCATTCAGTTCTTTTCCGCCAATGCGGGACAATAGCAGGATAAGATTAAACCGGTAGTCGATTGCCTGGTTAGTTCCAAAATTAAATTGTGAAAAATCAATATCCTTTGATTTAGAAAAAACAGAGTCGAGATAAACAAAGGTTGTTGGATTAGTTTGTTTCAGATACAATTTTTCTGCCATAAAAATATAGGCAAATGCTTTTTCCCCGTCTTTCTCAAATTTCTCTGCTAATTCAACAGCTTCCTTTTGTTTGTCAGCTAGTGCAAGATTTACACAAAGATCTTTAAGTTGGTTAAGGAAGAATGTTTTTTCTATATATTCATACTTATCCCGTGAAGCAGCAAAATTTTCTTTATTAAACCGGTTATAATATTCCATTCCTGCCAGCGTATCGTTCCGGTTAAAAGCACGGTTTGCTAAAATAACACTGATTAAATTCTGATCAAGACTTTTACCCTGTGAATGTGTTTTTGCCAGCGCTAATATTCGTTTAAGTGTTTCATCACTTATGGGATAATTGTTATCAAATGCATCGCCATTATTGGTAAATGGTTTTTCTTCATTTGCTTTGGCAATCCAAAAATGAATCATCCCCAGTTCCTGTGGCGTAGTATAAAATTCTTCAAACAAATTATGTTTATCCATAAAATTAAAAAACAAATCAGAATGATAGGTCCAGCTAAACCAACCATCCATATAATCGGGGTAAATAAATAACTGGCGACGCTTATACTGCCTGTTCCGTACACCATCTGAATAATAAGGAAGTGTAACTGCGGTCATTGCCGTATCCAGGTAATTTTTGTCAATCAACCTGAAATGATCAACAGACTCCTGCAACAAGTTATCCAGGTAAATACTGTCTGATGGCATACCCCGGTCAAACTGATATTTATGAATAAACATGGCTCTTCTTTTTTTATTAAGAGCCATTAGATAATTCCTGTTTGAAGAATTTTTTACTGTGTCAATAACCTTTTCGTAATCTTCTGCCAAAGCCGTGAACACTTCCCTTTTGGCCAGGCAATTGTTAGGGAAAAAATAACCGCTGAAAGACCGCAGAATATTTTTAGAAATATTTACCCTGTATAAATAGCTGATATACCCGGCACGAATAACAGAATTTCTATAAATGGTTAATGGAGTATTGCTAACGTAATTGGTTCCAAGCCATTTTACCAAATTGCCAACTTTATCCCGATGGCCATACTGATATATTATTGCCAGAATATTATTGTAATTATTAAAAAGGCTTCCGGTAAAATATTCATTCTGCCCGGATTGTTTGATTGCTTCAAAACTTTTGATAACTTTTGCAGTATCTCCAATGGCTGCATATAAAGAAGCCACCGTATGATGACCTCCATTAAAATTATTGGGAATACGGCCATTGATCTCATAACTTCCTTTTGCATAATAAACATCAAATATTGCCTTCCCCAGGCTATCTTCAAACGGAGAGAACAAGCCAAGCATTGAATGTAATTTTTCTTCGTTAACATGTCCAAATGTTAGCCATTGCTGTATACCATAATTCAGTTCAATAGATATAGATGACTGAAACAAGGACTTCGTTTTAAAAAAGATCATTGCAACACCAAAACTCTCATCAGCTAATTCCTGAAGCATTTGTTCTGTGTTGCCCGAAGGGTTATAGTAATTATCATAGGCAAGCAGTGTAGTGAACTTATTCAACTCGTTCATTAAAAAAGGATAATCCGATTTTTTAGAAAGCAATTCTTTGAAATTTGCCTGGATCAGGTTTTTTAGTTCAACTTTCAGAGTACTGCTATCTTTCTTATCTATTAATAATAACTGCTTATAGGTTTCATTTGCCAGGCCTAATCTTGTTTTTGAATCTAACCCATTCAGATAAGTCATCATTGATCCCGGCTTAAACCTTTCTTCAATTAATAAAGGCATTGCCTTAAAATTTGAACCCACCTCCTTGCTTTTCATCAGGCTTGATGTTTCAGCTATTACTTTTTCAATTACACTTTTGTTTTGCTTTTGCTCAGCATTATACCAATAAAATCCGCTAAGTATCAGCATGGCAGCAATCGCCACCACCGTTGCAATCTTTTGAGGCCCGTATTTCATAAAGGCCCTGGTGATGGCAACTTTTTTTGCACTTCGCTTTATAAATTCACGAACATCTGCTAATATGCCTTCTGCTTCAGCAGTTGCTTTCTTTTCATCTTCATGTATTTCTGAATAACGCCTTATCCAACCCACATTCGGTTTACATTTATTATACCAGTTTTCAAAATAAGTAAGCGGTCCTATCGGCAATAAGAAGCCATTACTCTTTCCACTATTCTTCCAGCGGTCTAATTGCTTTTTAAAATCCAGGTAGGTAGAATAAAATTCAAATTCCTGGTTTGCCCAAGTATTCAGTTTATTCCAGTTGCGTATCAAACTTTCATGGGTAATATCCAGTACGGTATCTGCTGAAATTTTATGTGTAGCAGGATCTTCAGTTTTAAATGGTCGGATAAAGGAGTTGCCTTCTTCACGATAAATACTAAGTACTTCACTTACTACTTCTGGTGTAATCGCAGGTGAATTAATAATACCGGTAATTTCCCCAAGCGACATCCGGTTACGTACTGCACGACTGTTATCAATCTTTGTGAGGCAACTAAAGGTGAGGGCAATAATTCTTTTGGCCTCCTGTTGTGTAATAGTTCTCTCCGGATAGGAAGCATTATGATACTCCCATGCATTTTCATACAAAACGCTTGCATGAATTTCAATTACTTTATTCAAGCCCGTATCCTGGAAATACCGCTGCCTGATTGGAGGTAATTTATTAAACCAGTTTTGGAAATCAGCCTGTTCTTCATCCGGTAATTCAGCAGCCGGCATACCTCCTACCATTGCATAATGAATAAGATCCATTTCCTGAGTGCCATGTTTGGCTGCTAACCAAATTTGACTGAGGGCATGTTGAAGAATCGGTAATTGATCTACTCCATCAGCAATATCATATACGAGACGTTCAATTAGTCGCTGCGAAATTCGGTTGCCACTTAATATTGCTGGTTCTTCAATTACTTGTTTTAAATCTTTTCGCTTTAATCTCGGTACAAAAAATTGTGAGAAACCAATATACTCTGGTAAGCCACGGAATGCAGAGCATTGCCCGATATAATCTGAACGCATCGTACAGACAACATATACCGGAATATTTCTTTTAATGGCAATGCGGGCAGTTTCCAAAACAAGGTTCACAACAATTTGCGAATCCTGCGAAGGAGCTTCATTATAAAAATTCTCAGGGTTGGTAAAAAATTCTTCGAACTGGTCAGCAATGATCAACAGGTTGGCAGCCTTTCTTTTTCTATTCTTTTTTTGTGTTTCATCCAATGTCTGCCATTGTTCATTTGCTTCATCTATATAAAAATCAGAATTGGTATAGAGATCGATCAGGGAAGAAAAACCTCGACGAAGTTCTGTTTCAATAGTGGCTGGCTTTGTGTCAAAGGTTTCTGCCAATGCTTCAGCCATATTATGAACAGGGCTACGCTCCGGACGAAAATCAGCAACAATCCAATTGGTGTACTTCGCTTTAAAAAATCCAGCTTTTGCATTTGGAATAAGGCCTGCATAAATCAGTGATGACTTTCCTTCTCCCGAAGCACCCGTAACCATCAGAAATTTATTTTGCTCTAACAGAGAAGTGATCTGATCTACCTGAAGGTCGCGGCCTTTGAAATAAAGACTTTCCTCTTCGGTAAAAGACCTTAGGCCGGTATAGGGACATATAGTTTGCTGTTCGATCATTTATTGGTTTTCATTTACGTAAGGAAGAAATCTTCGGGCAAAGATTAGTTCATTGTTTTTGAATTTCTCCCACTCTTTCTTTTTTGGTTTTGATAAATTATACCCATCTGCAATACTTTGTAAAAATGCAGCTTTGTCGCCAGATGAAATAAGACCCGGAGCTTGTTGTTGCGCTTTATAGAGACTTTCATGAATTGCATATGACCTGCTAAACCGCCAAATTGCTTCAAACTTTACAAAGGAATTTTTTATTGTCCTGTATGCTTCTCCGGAATTTTTTTCAGGATTTATATACATCAGAGCCATTGCCACCTGGTGGCGGTTGGGTTGAAATACAGCAGGGTTATCAAGCCGATTCATTTCTACACGGGCAGAATCAAGTAAACGCTGAGCTGACTCCAGAGATTGTTTATTTAATGAAATCAACTGGCTGGCATAAGCATACAGCGAAGAGCGGTTTACTTCTTTCTTGAAGACATTCAGAAAAGTATAAGCTAAATCAAATTGATTGTTTACGGTCAAATCTGCTATTGCTTTTCCCACCAACTCAAAAGAATAGGTATTTACAAAATTGAGCAGTTTATATTGAAATGCATTGAGCAGTTTTTCAGGCTGTATTTTTTTAAGGTATGCAATACCCTTATCTGCTTTATTTGAATTAAATGCATTATCGCTAAGGTGCAGATAAAGAATATTCAGATCGGCTGATTGATTTGCTTTTCTTTCTTCCAGTTTTGAAGCCATCAGATTCATTAAAGTATCAGGCATTGGGTCACGCAGAGTCCAATCATGGGAAGACATGGATACTTGATAATCGAGCAGCCAAAGTTCAAAATATTTGAATTCATCATTGTTCTGATAAAGTGAATCAATGAGATGATGATCTGATAAATATCCAATAAAAGAGCCTGTATTATAAAATTGAAAAGGATTTCTTGGTTCACCAGGATGAAACGAAACACGGTAATCAGGATAAAGAAAAAGATATTTTCTGGGCATACTTAGCAAATCAGTACCTGTAGAGCCTATAGTTGAAATTGATTGATTCAAATATTCTTTTGATACCTGCTGATAATACATAACAGCATCTTTGTATTGTTCATCAGCCGGGGAATTTGCTTTGCCTCTGAATTCTTTTCTGTAGTTTACTAAAACACCTTCATTTTTCAGAACAACTGCCAGATTAAAATTCCTATCATCGCTGTCTTTTATTTTAATAATTTCTTCCTTCAGTTTCGAGAAGAAGTATGAGAGCATTTCATCACTTGACAACTTAATATTCAGATTGGACAAAGTCTGGCCGCCACCACCGGCATAAAAATTTGCGTTTGTACTGACAGTATTATCAATGATTGCCCATGAAACTAAGCGGTTATAGAATTCAACAGTGCTGATATTTTTTCGCAAACAATACCCCTGAACAAAACTATCGAGATTGTTTGTTGTACCATAAATATAAAACACTGCCGCAATGTTCGAGGCATTCTCAGTATGTGTAGAATAATCGTTCTGGTAAAAATTCTCCTGGTACTTCAGTAAAGTATCCATGCATTGCAGAACCATTTCGGTTTTACCAATAGCTGCATATAAATAGGCCAGATCCTGGTAAAGGCCGTTAAACCGGGGGCCATAATTTTGAGAGCCACGTTGTAAAATTTTGTCCCGCTGGTAATTTTTTTCCAGCCAGGGTGTTCTTGCAATGTTTTCAAATGGAGAAATAATTTTTAATAACTGATCAATTTCCTCCGGAGAAAATATTTTATGATTAATGCCATTATCAAGTGCCAGGCTTAAGTCTTGTATATCCGTAAAACCTTCCGGCTGATCTTTTAAAATTTTCAACACCCAATTTGCTGATCGTTTTGCATTGTTTAAATCTATTGAAAGTAGTGATTCATCCTGGTTGAAAAAGTATGCAAATCCAGCAGTTACCGAAAAGTCATACATCATTTTTAGTCCATCAGAAAGTTCACGACTATTGTTTGTAATAGGAAGTTTATCCAACAAACTATCGGCAATAGTCAGGCTTTGCAAAATTTCTTTCTTCGGTTCATACCTGCCTTGCACTACTAATTGCGAAGCAATGCCTGTTGCAATAAAAATTTTC
Source organism: Bacteroidota bacterium (assembly GCA_031423175.1). GTDB lineage: Bacteria > Bacteroidota > Bacteroidia > Chitinophagales > Chitinophagaceae > VBAR01. The sequence goes on along the minus strand of JANPEU010000193.1, from coordinate 497 downwards.
TGTTTGTGTTCTTTTATTGCATCAATTACTTCCGGTATGGTTATATTACCAAGGATGAGTTGTTCTGTAATAACCGGAACTGGAAACTCAGGGCTCAGTTTTGGCACATTAGCAAGTTCAAATGTATTCTCCTTAATTGACTTAAGTACATTATCATTTTGCTTAAGGAAATAATCCCTGATACCAAACGAACTTAAAATAATTACTGCAATAATACCCAGGGCTGCTGCTATTCGTTTCGGGCCATAGCGCATTACTGTTCTTGTCACCACATGCTTTTTTGCACTTCGGGATAAAAACTCATGAGCATTACTTAGTACCTGCTTTGCTTTTACAAGTTTTTTATCCTGATCTATTTCTTCCGGCAGATAACGGGCTATCCAATGTGCATTCGGTTTTGCGGTGTTAAACCAATTTTCAAAATAAGTCAGTTGTCCAATTGACAATAAAAAGTCTTTTGATTTATCACTATCCACCCACCGGTTAAGTTGTTGTTC
>JANPEU010000192.1:0-2956 GCA_031423175.1 Bacteroidota bacterium | reverse complement strand
TTTATCGGGTAATGCGCAACTGCTTTCATACATTTCACTTCCTTCCTGCACACCAATTTTTATATACTTATGAATTGTTTCTAATTGCTGACGTGAGTTAATTGCACCGATATCTGTATTCTTATCCATGGGGTCGCCAACAATCAATGATTCTATCCTGTCTTTTAATTTTCGTATTACTTGTTTGGCAACAGATTCCTGCACATACAATCTACTACCAGCACAACATACATGTCCCTGGTTAAAATATATTCCATTTATTACACCTTCTACTGCCTGATCTATTGGAGCATCTTCAAAAATTATGTTTGCAGCCTTGCCACCCAATTCAAGTGTTGCTTTTTTATTTGTACCTGCAATAGCTCGTTGAATTATTTTTCCAACATCTGTAGAACCGGTGAATGCAATTTTATTTATATCTGCATGATTAACGATTGCTGCTCCCGTTGCTCCGGCACCTGTAATAATATTTACAACACCCGGTGGCAAATCTGCTTCTTGAATTATTTCAGCCAATTTCAATGCAGTTAACGAAGTAGTTTCAGCAGGTTTTAATACAACTGTATTTCCTGTTGCAATTGCTGGTGCAATTTTCCATGCAGCCATGAGCAATGGAAAATTCCAGGGAATAATTTGCCCTGCTACACCTAGTGGTTCTGTTCTACGATTTGGAAAAGCATATTCTAATTTATCAGCCCAACCTGCATAATAAAAAAAATGATTTGCAGCAGTTGGAACGTCAAAATCACGGCTTTCACGGATAGGCTTGCCACCATCCAGTGATTCAATGATACTAAGCTCTCTTGCTTTTTCCTGGATGATTCTTGCTATGCGAAAAATATATTTTGCCCGTTCTTTTGCCGGCATTTTCTTCCAAACTTTTTCATAAGCATTGCGGGCAGCTTTCACTGCTTTATCTACATCTGCTGCATTTGCATCTGCCACTTCACTCAGTTTTTCTTCATTCGCAGGATTAATTGTATCAAAATATTTTCCACCTGATGGTTTTACCCACTCACCATTTATAAATAAATCGTACTGCGGTTTTATAGTCGCAGCACTTTTACTTTCAGGTGCAGGGGCATATTGCCATGTCGTATCAAATTTTAATTTGATGGTGTTACTTTTCTTTTTTGAAATTGTTTTTGGCATGTAATATTTTATTTATGTTTCCAACTTCAGTTCCATGAGCATCTTCGTTGCTTCGTCCCGCCTCATGCGGGATACTTTCTGTTCTTTATTCAGCACATTTCAATTTTTCAATTTTCTTTTCAATCATTCATTAATCAGAAAAAATATATCGCCCCTACGGGGCTCTGCGAAAATTTCCTATACCATTACCCCGGATTAAAATCCGGGGCTACTAATATATCGCCCCTACGGGGCTTTGAAAACATTTTGTTCACCTAAACCCAGATTTCATCCTGGGTTATTAAAGAACTATTCAACTTTTATTTTGCGGCTCAATTCTAAATTTAAAAATCAAAGACTCTAAAGCCCCTCCTTTTGGAGGGGTTTGGGGAGGCCTAGTCCACCGAAAAATAATTCGCTGCCTGGTAAATCCCTGTTTTCTCCTTAAGTATCTGCATCAGCACATCATTTGCTAAACTACTGGCGCCAAACCTGAACCATTCATTACTTAACCAGTCTTCACCTAATGTTTCTTTTACCATTACTAAATAGTGCAAAGCCAATTTTGATTTTGAAATTCCACCTGCCGGTTTCATTCCAATCATTTTTCCGGTAGCGTAATAAAAATCCCGGATTGCTTCCAGCATTACTAAGGTAACAGGCATCGTTGCAGCAGGAGAAATTTTTCCAGTAGATGTTTTTATAAAATCTGCACCTGCATGCATGGCAATATCACTGGCTTTTCTTACTTTATCAAAAGTTCCCAACTCACCGGTTTCTAAAATCACTTTCAATCTTGCATCGCCACATGCTTCTTTAATCGTTGCTATTTCATCAAAAACAAAATTGTATTCGCCTTCATGAAATTTTCCGCGGCTGATTACCATGTCTATTTCATCTGCCCCGTTTGAAACAGCATATTTTGTATCACTAATTTTTATAGTTCTTGTTGATTGACCGCTTGGAAAAGCTGAAGCAACTGAAGCTACTTTTACTCCTGAATCGCCTAAAGCTTTTTTTGCAACTTTTACCATACTTGGATAAACGCATATTGCTGCGACAGTTGGCAGACCGGGATACGAATCATGCAAATGCATTGCTTTGTAACACAATTGTTTCACTTTCCCATCTGTGTCTTTTCCTTCCAAAGTGGTAAGATCTATCATATTCAGTACAAGTTTCAAACCATTCAACTTGGACTCTTTCTTAATACTTCTTTTTGTAAAACGGGAAGCTCTTTCTTCCACACCTACCTGGTCAATGCGGGATGGATGAGTAAAATTGGTTACTCTAAAAACTGATTTGGCAACTGCCATTTTGAAATTTTATATTTGAATCAAAAGTAGCCAATTTTTTTTGTGAAAGATTATCCTCATTTTCACGTCTAAAAATTCCACTTATCAATTAATAAATCAGGTTTTACCGGATTACCTTAAATTCGGCTTCCTAAAAATTTACATGCAATGAGAAAAATGAAATTCCCTTTAATGTTGACATGGGTATTATTAATGTGCTATACATTAAATGCTCAACCAACTTTTCCAGAAAATGGTGTAGCTGATCCACGCCATGGACATTATGCATTTACGAATGCAACGATAGTAAAGGATGCCTCAACCACTTTAACGAATGCCACATTAGTTATAAAAGATGGAAAGATAACGGCAATTGGTATAAGTTTAAGTGTTCCCGCCGGAGCTTTGGAAATTGATTGCAAAGGCAAATTCATTTATCCATCATTCATTGACATTTATACCGATTACGGTACACCGCAAAGACCTGCAGGATTTGCAGCTGGTGGATTTGGCGGCGGCGGCTTTAATCA
>JANPEU010000191.1:0-2080 GCA_031423175.1 Bacteroidota bacterium | reverse complement strand
ATTCCAGCTGCCCAATGGCTGAGGGATAGAAGCGAATACCCCGGTGAAGCTTTGTGCACAGCCTTGTGCAGGAGTAGCAGCGGATAGCCCGGACTGCTGCTGAGTATTCGAAAAAAGCCGACAGCCCCACCTTCGCCATCAATATTCAAAAAACTTGTGAATGATTAAATGGCTTCGGTGGGCTCGCCCAATCAATCCCCAAATCGTCCCGCACATGTGTGCATAAATCTTAGGATTTCAAAACAGTTATTCCCCTACTTTCATCCTATATTCACCGCTAAAACCCGTTAAAAGTGAGATTAAAATCCCTTGAAATTAAAGGCTTTAAAAGTTTTGCCGATAAAACTGTTGTAAGATTTGATGAAGGTATTACCGGTATCATTGGTCCTAATGGCTGTGGTAAAAGTAATATTGTGGACAGCATCCGCTGGGTTATTGGTGAGCAAAAAATAAGTCATTTGCGTAGTGAAAACCTTGAGAGTCTTGTATTCAATGGCTCAAAAACACGCAGTGCAAGCGGTCTCGCCGAGGTAAACCTGACTTTTGAAAATACAAAGAACCTGTTGCCAACAGAGTTCAATACAGTTACCATCACCCGTAAATTTTATAAAAGCGGCGAGAGTGAATACCGCCTCAATGATGTGCAATGCCGCTTAAAGGATATCCAGAATCTTTTTATGGACACGGGTATCAGCACCGACAGTTATGCCATTATTGAATTGGGGATGGTGGATGATTTGATTAAAGATAAAGACAATAGCCGCCGCAGGATGCTGGAACAAGCCGCCGGTATTTCAATTTATAAAACAAGAAAAAAAGAAGCGAAACTAAAATTGGATGCAACGGAGCAAGACCTTGCACGAATTGAAGATTTATTGTTTGAAATAAATAATCAATTGAAAAGTTTGGAAAGCCAGGCAAAGAAAGCCGAGAAATATCATGAGATAAAAAAAGAATATCGTGAAGTAAGTATTGAGTTGGCAAAAGCAGCATTGGAAGGTTTTAATGTCACGTACAAAGATTTGAACCTGCAGCACGATGAAGAAACAGATAAAAGATTGAAAGCTGAAACAGAAATAAAAACTGAAGAGGCGAGACTGGAGAACGAACGCCTTTCATTAATAGAAAAAGAAAAAGAATTGCAGCAACTGCAGCATGCCTTTAATGAAATGGTGCAGCAGGTACGTACAAAAGAAAATGAAAAAAATCTTTCGGCACAGCGCATAGCTCATTTAAAAGAAAAAGAAAGTGGACTGAAAGAATTTTTACAAAAAGCCGGAGGGCAACAAAAAGGAGTGGAGGAAGGAATTCAATTTACCACATCTCAATTGCAGGAAGAAGAACAACGATTAATTCAATTGCAGGATGAACTTAACCGATTGAGACAGGCTGCCGATGAAAAAAGAAATATACTTGACGAAAAAAGATTAGCCGTTGATCAATATCGGAATGAACAACAACAGGTACAACGCAGCCAATTTGATGCAGAGAAAAAAGTTGCAGTAGCCGATACTTCTGTCAATAACCTGCAGCGAATGATTGGACAAATAGACGAAGAAAGAAAACATCGTGATACACAACGAAATCATTTGGAAAGTGAAAGAGTGATAAAAGAAAAAGAACTGGGTATTAAGCGGGTTGACCTGGAGCAGTTGCAGCATCACCAGGATAATACCAAAGAACAGATTTTACAAACACAATCTGTATTGGATGTGTTGAGAAATAGACTGGCTGAAGAAAACCGTAAGCTTGATTCAAAAAAGAATGAACATGATTTACTGAAGAGTATGATTGATTCAATGGAAGGTTATCCGGACAGCGTAAAATTTTTGCATAACAATAGTAACTGGAATTATAATTCTCCTATTCTGTCTGATATACTTTATGTAAAAGAAGAATACAGAACTGCTTTGGAAAATGTATTGGAACCCTACCTGAATTATTATGTAGTAGAAAATCTGCAAGCGGGTTTGCAAGCCGTACATTTATTGGATGATAATAAAAAAGGGAAAGCCAATTTCTTTTTGCTTGATAAATTAGCAACTAATCTTTCCAATGATACGAATGTGCATCAACTGGA
>JANPEU010000190.1:0-3793 GCA_031423175.1 Bacteroidota bacterium | reverse complement strand
ATTTTTATCCTGCATGCCTGCTCAAGATTGTATGAACAGTCTGTTCCCGGCTTTGGTGAGTTTATTGAAAGCAATGGGTTTCCCGCAGGTCTTTATATTGCCTGGGCTGTAACGATATTTGAATTAATTGGCGGTTTCTCCATGTTTTTCAGGTTTGCTGTAAAAATATTTTGTGTCATAGAAATTATTATACTGCTTACCGGAATATTTCTTGTTCATTTACCCAACGGCTGGTTTACTGTTGGCGCAACTGCCGGAGGCATTGAATTCAGCGTAGTATTAATAACGGTACTTATTGCAATTTTTTTAGCAGAACGAAAAAATGATTTGAATATTAAACCGTTGCTGTGATAAAAAAAATTTTCATCTTCTCAGTTTCTGTATTTCTTATTTCCTGTTCTGTGCAGTCACCCAAAGATGACGAAGTAAAGAATCTTGTTAATCTATGGTATATGCAGCAAAGCCAGGGCGATGGTGCAGGACGGTGGGATGTAGAAGGGGTAACGGTAATTTCAATAATAAAAGATGCTGAACGAAAAAATGTTTTTAATACCACCAGCCTTGTAAGTGGCATCCGTAAACATCCGCCACTTGGTGAACCATTACCCGATGAAAAATTTACGGATACTTTACGAATGGATTTGGAATGGAATGGTGCGAAATGGATAACTGCTATTCAATAATTATTTTTTATCGGGCAATGCAAATGCAACATAACTATCACCGCTTTTAGTATTTAATTTTCCACCACCACAGGCAATTACTAAATATTGCTTTCCCTTTACTTCATATACCGAAGGTGTTGCAAAACCCGGAGCAGGCAATTGATATTGCCATATTAATTTTCCATTGTATTTATTATATGCCCTCAACATTCCATCACTTGCGGCAGCTATAAATAATAAACCGCCGGCTGTTACTACGGGGCCACCATAATTTTCAGTTCCGGTTGCAGGAATACCTTTTGCTTTTAATTCAGGATATTCTCCAAGTGCATTTTTCCAAACAAATTCTCCCGTGTTTAAATTAATGGCAGTTATTGTTCCCCAGGGTGGGGCAATTGCAGGGTAACCTTCGGGACTCAAAAATTTATGATAACCCGTCATTCCATATTGAAGATTATAAAAACTGTCAACAGTTCTTGGTGCCATTACAAATTGTTTCTGTTGTTCTTTTTTATTTTCAAGTACAAAAGAAATAATTGCTTCTCGTTCTTCTTCGGCAAGATGATTGAAAGAACTCATCATTCTTCTGCCGGTTTTTAATAATTCACTCAAAGCCGTTTCAGTATATTTTAAATTGATATTAATTAATGAAGGATTATTTCCGCTGCCACCTCTTTCTACGCCATGACAGTTCAAACAATGTCGTTGATATAATCGTAAGCCTGCCTGCAAGTAGTTTTCTTTTTTAGGTGGTTCTGTTTTATTTTCACGCATAGTTAGTAGCCATCCCATTTCGTTTGCATTTACATAGAGTAACCCGGTTTCAGGATCATAACCCGGGCCACCCCATTCTGCACCACCATCATAACCGGGTAGTACAACCATTGTTTTAAAGGACGGGGGCTGATACATTTTTCCATAATTATATCCGGCTAAATCTTTTTTTAATTTTACAAGAGTTGTATCGGGTAAATACGGATTAAGATCTGCAGCAGTGAAAGTTTGCCGTACAAAGGGTTTGATAAAAGTTGGGATAGGTTGAGTTGGCCATAATTTTTCACCCGGTACTTCTGTATTCGCATCTACTACTACTTCATTTATTTCATAAACGGGTTTACCAGTTGTTCTTTCAAAAACATAGACCATTCCATTCTTGGTAGTTTGAGCAACTGCTTCAATATTCTTACCTTCTTTTTTTATAGTAACCAATACAGGTGCTGTTGGCACATCTTTATCCCAAACATCATGATGCACAAATTGATAATGCCAGATACGTTTACCCGTAGCAGCATCAATTGCAAGCAGGCTGTTTGCAAAAAGATTTTGTCCTTTTCTTTTACCACCATAAAAATCAAATGAAGCAGAACCGGTAGGCGCAAATAAAATTCCTTTTTCTTCATCCATTGTAAAACCGGCCCAACTGTTTGCACCGCCGATATGTTTATAAGCTATCGAATCTTCCCAGGTGTCATATCCAAATTCTCCGGGTTGTGGTATGGTATGAAAAATCCATTTCAATTTTCCTGTCCGTACATCAAATGCACGGATATGCCCCGGTGCCGCAGCTGCCCCTTCATCCACTCTTGAACCAAGTATGTATAAATCTTTATAAATAATACCCGGGCTTGTAGCGGCTACATACAATTGAGAAACATCTCTTCCTAAATTTTCATGTAAATCAACTTTTCCGTTATTGCCGAATGAAGAAATCAATTTACCATCATTCGCAGTTATCGCATATAAAACAGAACCGGCGGTATATAAAATTCTTTTATCATCACCATCACTCCAGTATGTAACACCGCGGTTATTATTTAAAATAAAATGATAAAATAATGTATTGCGATTTACTGAATCCGGATCAAAATTCCAAAGCTGTTTTCCGGTAGCAGCATCCAGTGCAAATAATTTTAATGTAGGTGATGTAGCATACAGAATACCATTAACAATAATAGGGTTGCATTGTATCTGAGAAAATTTTGCCGTATCCGCATCGCCGGTATGATATTCCCATGCTACTTGCAATTGGGAAACGTTATTCGTGTCAATTTGGTTCAATGAAGAATAATGACCGCCGGCTTTACTTCCGCCATATACTTCCCAGGTTGTATTGATTTTATTTTTTTTATTACAAGCTGAAAGTACCAGCGTAAGGAGTACAATTAAATATTTCAAATTAATTATTTCATTAAAACTATGATTTCTTTGAATACGCTGCTGAAAACTTATTTCGAAATTTGAAAATCATTTTTGTAATTTTAGTACATGAATCTCCATAATTATATAACCGTTTCACCGGATGTACAGTTTGGCAAACCTGTATTCAAAGGTACCCGGGTACCTGTAGAATCGTTGTTCTGGCATCTTGAGCAAGGAATTAATCTGCATGAATTTCTTGATGATTTTCCCGTAGTTTCAAAAGAACAGGCAGAAGCTGTTTTGGAATCTGCAGCAATTTTATTTCAATCATCCAATTGGGAGAAACTAAATGAAATTACTGCTTGATGAAAATCTTCCGGTAAAATTAAAGTTTCGGTTTCTTGACAGAAAAATTGAAACCTTTACAGTTACGGATATGAAATGGAAGTCAAAAAGCAATGGGGAGCTTTTACAGTTTAGGATTGAAAATGATTTTACACATCTGGTAACGCTGGATAATAATCTTTCTTTTCAGCAAAATTTTTTAACTTATCCTATTCCGGTTATTGTAATAATTGCTCCTGCAAATAACTATTCACTTATCATGGAACTATTTGAATTGATAATTGCTACGGTAAACAAATCAATCGTTTGATCAAACATTGTTCTTTATTCCGAAAAGCAAAAATAAATTATTCTCTTAGCTTATCTTGCATCCAACATATGAGACCCACCGAAGATACTTACCGGCACAAAGGATTACGAAAAAAACTGGTTGATGGAATCCGCAGCAAAGGAATAACAGATGAAGATGTGTTGAATGCAATCAATACAATTTCCCGTCACTTTTTTCTCGATTCTGCTTTTGATGAAAAAGCGTATGAAGACAAAGCTTTTCCAATCGGCGAAGGGCAAACTATTTCGCAGCCCTACACCGTTGCTTACCAAACACAATTGCTGGAAATAAAAAAGTTTGAAAAAATTCTGGA
>JANPEU010000189.1:0-1562 GCA_031423175.1 Bacteroidota bacterium | reverse complement strand
TTTAAATTTATTACAACATTGATATGTCTCAATCCCGCCAGCTCGCTGCCATTATGTTTACCGACATTGTCGGGTACACGGCCATGATGCAGGCAAATGAAGAGAAGGCAGTGGCGGTTATCAAACATTATAATACTACACTTGAAAAATATGTAAGTCAATTCAAAGGACAGGTTATAAATTATTATGGTGATGGAAGCCTTTGTATTTTTTCAAGTGTCACCGATGCGGTTAATTGTTCCTTAGAAGTACAAAAAGAATTGAGAACTGAACCTGTTGTGCCGCTTCGCATTGGTTTACATATCGGCGAAGTTTTTTTTGAAAATGAAAAAGCTTTAGGTGATGGAGTAAATGTTGCTTCCAGAGTTCAATCACTTGGGCAAGAAAATACAATTCTCATTTCTGAAGAAGTTCATAATAAAATAAAAAACAATGTTTCCATTACTTCCGCTTCACTCGGTCATTTTGAATTTAAGAATGTAGGCAAACCAATGGAAGTGTTTGCACTGACCAATGAAGGATTGTTTGTCCCGCAGCGGAAAAAGATGGAAGGAAAACTCAAGAAGAAAAATGTTCAGAAACGAAATATAATTGCCGTCCTTTCATTAATCATAATAGTTGTAGCCGCTTTTTTTATTTATAAAAATTTCCTGGCTAAAAATGATTCAGCTTCCGACAAATCAATTGCAGTACTTCCTTTTGTTGATATGAGTGCCGGTAAAGACCAGGAATATTTCTCGGATGGACTTAGCGAAGAACTGTTGAATTTACTGGCAAAAATTCCTGAACTGAAAGTGATTGGCCGTACTTCCTCTTTTTCTTTCAAAGGAAAGAATGAAGATTTAAGAAGCATTTCCCAGAAATTAGGTGTTGCACATATTTTAGAAGGCAGCGTTCGCAAAGATGGAAATAAGATTCGGGTAACAGCCCAATTAATAAGAGCAACTGACGGCACACATTTGTGGAGCGATACCTATGACCGTGACTTAGATAGTCTTTTTAAATTACAAGATGAAATAGCTATTGCTGTCGTGAAGCAATTAAAGTTAAAGCTACTTACAGCTCCATCCAGTGCAACTACCTCTGCCAACATCGAAGTTCATAATCTTATTCTGCAGGGGAATTATTTTTTTGATAAGCTGGATAAAGAAAACGTTGCTAGGGCCGTGGACTTTTATAGCCAGGCAATAGCGATAGATTCAACCGATGCCCGTGCATGGGGAAAACTGGCTAATGCTATTTCAAGACAGGCATGGCAGAATTATATTGAGCGTATTGAAGGCCGTGAAAAAGCAAGAAGAGCTGCAATGAAGGCTATAGAATTAAATAAAAATCTTGCTATCGGTTATGTTGAATTAGGAGATCTTAAACGTAATCAAGACTTCGATTGGAAAGGCGCAGAAGAAACTTATCAAAAAGCATTAAGCCTTGAACCTGAAAACCCTGATATTTTATATAGCATTGGAGGAGGTCTATATTTTGCAACCGGCCGGTGGAAAGAATCTATCAAACTAATGAAAAAATGTAGTGAACTTGATCCGCTCAGGCCTATTAGTCATTTA